>JANMSL010000149.1:0-9187 GCA_031389245.1 Lysobacterales bacterium
GAGCCCCACCACATCGGCCAGTTCAATCGGGCCCATCGGCATACCGAATTTCTTCGCCACGCGATCGATTACCGGCCCGGGTACACCTTCGCTGTAGATGGTTGCCGCTTCAATCAAGTAGGGCACCAGAATGCGGTTGACCAAAAAGCCGGGCGACGTGGAGACGGGAACCGGCAACTTGTCGATTGCCTTGACAAAGGCGGCGGCGCGCGCGGCCACGTCGGGGCTGAGCTTGTCGTGCTGGACGATTTCCACCAACGGCATGAGCGCGACCGGATTGAAATAGTGGATACCCACGAAACGCGAAGGATCCTTTAACGAGGCGCCCAGCTCCGGTAGCGGAATACTGGAAGTATTGGTAGCCAGGATGGCGCCTGTTTTCATTCGCGGTTCAAGCGTCGCGTACAGCGCCTGCTTGGCCTCGCGATTCTCGAAAATCGCTTCGATGATCAGGTCCGCGTCGGGTACCTGTGCACTTTCGACGTCGGGCTGAAGTCGCGCCAGCACGGATGCGATTTTGTCTTCGGTCTTGAGCTTCCTGGTGAACAATTCTCGCGCGCGATCCAGGGCCGGCTGGATGAATTTCATCTCGCGGTCCTGCAAGCTGACGGTGAAGCCCTGCAACGCACACCATGCCGCAATATCGCCGCCCATCACTCCAGCACCGACTACGTGGACACGCTGGATGCCATGTTGCTTGGCGCTGCCCAGGGATTTGAGTGCTTCCTGCAGAAAATAGACCCGCACCAAATTTCGGGCGGTGGGCGTCTGCGCCAGTTTCACCACAGAACGTGGTTCCGCAGCCAGGCCGGAGGCGACGCTGCCACCGTACCGACGCCAGAATTCGATCATGGCAAACGGCGCCGGATAGTGTCGCGGATCGGCTTTGCGCGCGACCTGCTTGCGCAGCATCGGCGCCAGCAGCTGTCGTGTCAGCCACCAATTGGTCGCCGAGATTTTCCAGCGCCGCAACAATGGTTTGCGGGTGCGCCGAGCGAGCAGCGCGCGTGCTTCATCGAGCAGTTTTTCGGCTGGCACCACCTTGTCGACCAGGCCCAGCGAGCGCGCCGCCGCGGCGCTTATCGAGCGCCCGGTCAACATCAGATCGAAGGCTGCGGGTGCGCCGATCAGATGCGGTAGTCGCGCGCTTCCGCCCCATCCTGGCTGGATACCCAGCTTGACCTCCGGCACGCCGAGCCGCGTCTTGGCATCATCCGATGCGATCCGGGCGCGGCAGGCGAGGGCGATCTCCAGTCCACCACCCATGCAGTGTCCATGGATTGCCGCCACTGTGGGAATCTTCAGGGCCGCCAGCTTGGCAAATACGCGGTGGCCGCGCTTGATGGCGTCCATCGTCTCGCCCTTTTCGGCAAAGCGCTGGAACTCGCGAATGTCCGCCCCGGCGATGAAGCCAGCCGACTTTGCCGAACGCAGAATCAGGCCCTTGGGCGGCTCGATGCCAACCCGCTCAAGCAACTGCTCGAGCTCGTCGAGCACCGCGCGACCGAGCGCGTTGACCGATTCGCCAGCGCGATCCAGGCTGATAACGAGCACGCCATCGGTGCCCAATTCGGTCTTCCAGTGCAGGAAACGCAGGCCTTCAAACATGTTCAGCTCCGTCGACTCGTTCTCAGAAAAGAGCGGGTAACCTCGGTAAAAAACCAAGGCGCAAGGGTTTCCCGCTGTTGCAGCGCAATCTTCATGCCCAATGCGCAGAGCGGTCAAGCTAGGGATGCCGCTACATCCCGCGGCGTTTCGATTGCAGCGGTACATGGCGCTCGAATCGGCATTTGGCTGACAAACGAATGCCGGAATGTCGACTGAATTCGAGCGCGAAACTTGCCTCGCGCTCGAATTGTGCTTTAGAGCACGCTGGCGCTTTTGACCGTTCTCGGACGGGTTGCCTAGGGCAGGAGCGGATTCGGAGGAGTGCGATGGATAGGCCGGAAACCGTGAAATCTTTGCCGCAAACGGCTATGGTGGGCACCATGCCCATCGAGTCGAACGTCATTACCAGTACGGAAAACACGTCGCTGTTCGTGACCCCGCAGTTGGTCGAGTCCCTGTCCAACAGCGAACACAATATCGTGACGATCGAATCGCCGCGAGTCGCCGACGTCATGGCTCAGTTCCGGCAATATGCGATGCGCAGCGGAACACCGATCTACCAGTGGACGGCCGAGGAAGGTATCGTCAGTCTGCGCGAAATGGATTTCGTGGTGCCGGGCAGTCAGCGATTGCACGATGCTTTGCGTCATGTCGCCAGTACCCTGCATCTGGGGATTTACCTGTTTGTCGGCGCCACCCGCGAACTGCGTCCGCCGGCGACCGGGGTAGTGCGCCAGTTTGCGCGACCAGGGAATGCCATTCCCGGGCGCAAGATCGTGTTCCTCGATACCAAGGTGAAGCTGGCAGAAGGGGTGGACGGATTTGTACACCGCATTGTGCATGACATTGCGGAGCGTAAACCGCCGCGCCTGCGCGATGGACGCTGGGTGATTTGATGAATACTACCCGTGGTTCCGTCCTGATATTGCTGAATGATCGCGCCGAGCGCAGGCGGCTTTTCGAATTGCTCGACTCGATGGAGTTCGAGGCGATCTATGCCGCCAAAGATACTGTCCAGGCACGCACCATGCTCAGCCAGGAGTCCGGCGTCGAGTTGATCGTGCTCGAGTTTGTTCCTGGCGACAACGAGGCGCTGTCGTTTTGCACCGAAGTTCGCGCTCATGCGCACACCGCAAAAATTCCCGTGTTGGCCATTCTCGCCGGCGATTCCGGTTCGTGCTGGCCGGCGGGTAAGATGCCCGCCGCGGTCAGCGACTGGGTCGCAATCCCGGTCGATCTGGAGCTGATGCGCCGCAAGATCGAGCGGTTGTTTACCCCGGTGCCCACGGTTGAGACCGAAGTAGCCGCGAAGGGGGACGGATATCGATATGCCTTTGATCACTCGCTGGACGAGTTGATCGTTTCCGATCCTGCCTCCGGCAAGATCATCGAGGTCAACCAGACCTTTCTCACGCAGTCTGGGTATCGCCTGGTTGACGCGGTCGACGCGTTGTTGGACGACTTCGATCTGAGTCACCGCGATGCGGTGCGCCGTGACTTGATGGCGACAGTGAACAAGTCAGGGTCAGCGCGATATCGCTGTCTGACATCGCGAGCCGATGGTCGCCGGCTGATGATGGACGCAGTCACCCGGCTGGTTCGTGTCGGAGCCGATGTGCGCTGGCTGACCGCGATGCGCCCCACAGCCAGCGATGATGCGGGGCGAGCCCTGGCAGAGTTCACCGACAGTCTTTGGAAGACACGCGGTTCCAGCCAGATGGGTCGTCAACTCGGACAGCGCTTGATCGAACTGGGCAAGCTCGACTATCTCAGTCTGGCCACCCAGCGTGGCGAAACCGCCACGG
Source organism: Lysobacterales bacterium (assembly GCA_031389245.1). GTDB lineage: Bacteria > Pseudomonadota > Gammaproteobacteria > Xanthomonadales > Ahniellaceae > 0-14-3-00-62-12. The sequence continues at coordinate 3,414 of JANMSL010000149.1, forward strand.
GCAGCGAATTGACGTTGAATTATGCACGTCCCGGCATGGCCAAACCCATTGTCAATCAGCTAGCCCAAGTAGTGTTGCGCAAAGTGCTCAACGGCGATGCGTTCGTTGTGCCCTCTGGTGCCTGGAAAGCGCTAGGTGCTGAAGCGCAGGAGTCGGCGCAGCGGTTGGAATTCCTGATCGGAGTGCCATTGCGCGACGCCAATGATGAAGTCATTGGTGGTTTGTTGGCCGGTGGGCGAGAAATGCTGCTGGATAGCAGCCTGATCCCAGTGGCAGCGCGTTCGTTCGGAGCGCGTATCGCAGTGGAACTTGACCTGGAATACGCGCTCGAGCAGGGGCGGGCCAAGGGGTTGCAAGATTCGTTGACCGGATTACCAAACCGTTTACTGTTCAATGACCGTCTTGAAACCACGATTCGAGAAGCGCATCGAACCGGAGAAATGTTTGCAGTCCTGTTCGTCGATCTGGACCGTTTCAAGAATGTGAACGACAGCCTGGGTCATGGCGTCGGCGACGAGTTGCTGTTGGCGGTAGCGAAACGCCTGCGGGTCGCAATTCGTGGCAGCGATACCGTGGCCCGATATGCGGGTGACGAATTCACCTTGATCCTGCGTCATATTGTCCATCGCGATGATGTAACACGCATTGCAGACAAAATTTGCCGCGTGCTCGAGTCGCCGCTGACCATCAGCGAGAGTCGCGAGCTGCACATCACCGCCAGCATCGGCATCAGTTTTTACCCGGATGACGCCGATACTGCCGAAAAGTTGCTGCAGCATGCCGATGTCGCCATGTACAACGCTAAGGGAATGGGCCGCAACAATTACCAGGCCTATGTCGCAGTACCCGAGGAGTCCCATCAGCAGCGGCTGGCTTTGGAAGCCAAGCTTCGACTGGCTGAGCGCAATGGGGAGCTGCGCGCGTACTACCAGCCTCAGGTGTCCGCGCAAACCGAAGACATCATCGGAATGGAGGCGCTGCTGCGCTGGGAACATCCTGAGCTGGGCATGATCTCGCCCGGATTCTTCATTCCCTTGGCAGAAGAAACGGGTTTGATCATGCCGATCGGGGAGTGGGTGTTGCGCACTGCCTGTGTGGACGCCAAGCGTTGGCATCTGCTCTTCGGTCATCCGCTGCGGGTCAGCGTCAATTTATCGGCCCTACAGCTGCGGCAAACCACGCTGGTGGAGACGGTGCGCAGCGTTCTGGAGGAAACCAAGTTGGAGCCGCAGTTTCTCGAGCTCGAGGTGACCGAAAGTATCAACGTCAAATCGATTCCCAATCTGATCGAGACCCTGCAAGGGCTGCGCGATCTGGGATGCTCCATCGCCATCGACGACTTTGGTACTGGCCAGAGTTCGCTCGATTACATCCGACGTTTTCCTGCCGATCGGATCAAGATTGATCAAGTGTTTGTGCGCAACATCGGTGTCGACCCGGACGACGAAGCCATCGTGCGTGCCACCATCAACATGGCACAGAGCCTGAATCTCAGCGTAATTGCCGAGGGCGTCGAGTACGAAGAGCACCTGGAATTTTTGCGTGACAATGGCTGCGACGAGTTGCAGGGCTACCTGTTCAGCCGACCGCTACCGGCAGCAACCTTCGAAAACATGATGTCCGAGCGCGAAAAGCTGCGCAACGGGCAGGTCGCTGCTCGCTGATCGGTGGCTTGCCGAGGTGAGATATGGACTGGGCTGCCGCACCTGCCCTAGCCCAGCAAGTCATTCGCGCTGTCAATCGGCAATCACCGAAAGTCCGTGGCATAGCTTCAGCGGCTGAAATTTCCGCCATTCGAGCCGCCGCGCGGGCCTTTTCGACTGGGTCACGATTGCGCTGGCGCAAAGGCGGAAAGTGGCTGGACCAGCCACGAATCTTTACGCGATCAGTGAACTTTTCACGGTTTCACCAGTCTCAACGGGCGTCCATATACCGAGGTTGCGCCTATGCCCCCTTTGATTGCCGCATTGCCAGTCTTGGCCAGGATCGGTACAAAGCTTTCCCTATCCCCGGCCATTGCCGCAGTTGCACCCCAGGAGAAGGGCTTGAGCGAGCAGGACGCCGACATCACCCTGGTCCGCCGTGTGCAAACGGGCGAACGAGGCGCGTTCGACCTGCTGGTGCGCAAGTACCAGCACAAAGTGTTTGGCATCATCTCGCGTTTTATCCCGAACTACGCCGAATGCCAAGACGTTGCCCAGGATACGTTTCTGCGCGCTTTTCGCGCCATCGGCAATTTTCGAGGGGAGAGCGCGTTTTACACTTGGCTCTATACCATCGCGACCAACACCGCTAAAAACCATCTTGTTGCGCAGCGCCGCCGCCCGCCGACTGACGATGTACAGATTGAAGATGCCGAGTATTTTGAAGGCGCGCTACGCCTGAAGGACACCTCGACGCCGGAGCGAGAACTGATGCGCCAGGAAATCGAGCGCGCGGTGACCAGTGCGGTCGATGGCCTGCCGACGGAGTTGCGCATGGCCATCACCCTGCGAGAGGTTGATGGACTGAGTTACGAGGAGATTGCCCAGAATATGGATTGTCCGATTGGTACCGTGCGCTCGCGTATTTTCCGCGCGCGCGAGGCTATAGATGTAAAGCTACGCCCTTTGCTGGGCAACAATGACGAAAGGATGGAGGTCGTATGAACGACTCGATTCGTGAACAGTTGTCGGCGATGGCCGACGGTGAAATGGAAGCTGAGGGTACGCGTTTCCTGTTGAAACGACTCGAGCGCGACGCGGAGTTTCGCGGCGCCTGGGAGCGCTATCACCTGATGCGTGATTGTCTACGCCACCAAGGCACGATGGCGCCGCCAGATTTTTGCGCGGGTGTGTCGGCGCGCATCGACGCCGACCAGGCCGCCTTGCATAATCAACCGACGCAACGCGTTGCCTGGCGCGGGCTGGCGGGCGCTGCCATGGCCGCAGGTGTTGCTGTCGTGGCGCTGTTTGCAGTGCGTATGAATCCAGGAGCAGAGGAAGGCGGGCTGGTTGCGACCAACCTCGCGCAAGTCGCTCCTATGACCACCAGTGATCTGGTTCCGGCCTGGCAGTTGGCGCCGGTCGCTGATAAGGAGCAATTCCTTCTGGTGCAGCAGCCCATGCCCAGTGAGCTCGATTCCTATTTCGTGCGACATGGTGAAGCGGCGGGCGGTATTGGGCCGTTGGGACCGCTGCCCTCGGTGGTAGCGGTTGCTGGCGCTGGTTTAGGCACTCAGGGAGAATAATCTCGTGCGCGTCAACCGGTTGGCTACGCTGGGACGGATACTGAAGTCCGTGCGTAACGATAGCGTCGGAAGCAATAACAGTAGTAGAGATCGCTGTGAAACTAAAAAATTCGCAGCCGTGGCGAGGCTTGGGTGGTCGGCCAAGCTGTTGACTGTGGCTCGGACAACAACCGTGCAAGCGGGTCGAAATCGGGCGACTGCCTATTCGTACTTTTTGCTTGCCGCAGTGGCCTCGTTGGGTTCAGCAGCGTTTTTTCCGGCGCTGGCGCGCGCTGACGATGCGACCCAGTTGCTATTGCGCTTGCAGTCTGCACAGTTGCAACGCGGGTACGAGGGCATCGTGGTGTATGTGCACGATGGCCGCGTCGACCAGATACGCATCGTCAGTCGTCCCGGCCTCGATGCATTCCAGCGTTTTGCCAGCCTGAGCGGCAACCAGCGCGAGATGCTGAAGTCCGGTGGCGAAGTACGCTCGCTCGAGCCCAGTCAGGCGCCGGTTGCGTGGCCCGCAATGGCCGCTCCGGCAATGCGATTGGACGCGCACAAGTTGGCTGGTGTCTATCGTATGCAGGTTGCTGGCAGCGATCGGGTGGCCGGATTCGCTGCGCGCATGATCGAGGCTGAACCCCAGGACGCCCTGCGCTATCGCCAGCGGCTTTGGGTCGATCAGGAAACCGGATTGTTGCTGGGCGCGGCCCTGATTGGTCCGCGCCGTGAACTGCTTGAGCAGGTAATGTTCGCGCAGTTGGTGCTTGAGGGCAGTGCCTTGGCGTCGGTGCCCGCAGTGGCTGCGGTAGCCGAAGATGGCCGCGTGCAGTTGTTACCGGGCTTTGCACTGATTGGCGGCCGGATCGACACTGCGCGAGGTTTGGAACAACGCGTTTACAGTGACGGACTGGCCACCGTATCGGTCTACATCGAGAAGCGCGATGGTGCGCAGGCTGGGGAGTTTGCTACCCGTCGCGGCGCGGTTCAACTGTTCGGTCGCCAATCGGGAAGCATGCGTATCGTGGCGGTAGGTGCGGTGCCGCCGGTATCGACGCGCCGTCTGGTTGACGCCACCTTCGCCTCGTTGGCATCGCCCGAATAGCTCCGTAGGCTCGGTCGCCTTGGGCCACCCCTGCCATTGGATGGGGGCTGTTGCCGGAACTATCCATGGCGGCCGTGGACCAATCCGGGGCAGTTGAGAATTCAATGCAAGCCCACAGTTGTCTAATTCGAAAAATTTGTTGATCCCGCATTCGCGCAGCACGCTGACTTCACTTCCGTGTTCGCAGCGGTATCGGATGCAGATCGTTTTCCGGTTTGAATCAGGAGTAGATGTCCATGATCAATGTTCGTCAGTTGTCCTTCTACGCGGCTCCGATTTTGTTGGCGGCAGTGTTCGGAAACGTCCAAGCGCAGTCATTGCCGGATTTTACCGGTTTGGTAGATCGCAATGCCCCGACGGTAGTCAATATCAGTGCTACCAAGACTGCCGGCGCACCGTCCAACGATCCCTCTGCCTATCGCGATGAGGAAGTGCCCGAAATCTTCCGCCGCTTCTTCGGCGACCCGGGGCAGTTCCAGGCGCCACCGCAGGAACGTGTGTCTGGAGGGTCTGGTTTCATTATTTCCGCTGATGGCTATTTGTTGACCAACCACCACGTCATTGACGGTGCCGACGAAATAAATGTACGACTCAAGGACCGTCGGGAGTTCAAAGCCAAGTTGATTGGCAGTGATCAGCAGAGCGATGTTGCCTTGCTCAAGATTGCCGCAACCGGTCTGCCCGCAGCCACGCTCGGCGATTCCAGCAAGCTCAAGCCCGGACAGTGGGTGGTCGCGATTGGCTCGCCCTACAATCTTGATTTTTCGGTGACCGCCGGCATCGTCAGCGCCGTTGGCCGAAATCTGGGCGATCAGCAACGCTATGTGCCGTTCATTCAGAACGATGTGGCGATCAACCGCGGTAATTCGGGCGGACCGCTGTTCAATCTTTCCGGTGAAGTAGTGGGCATCAACTCGCAGATTTTCTCCAACACTGGCGGTTCCATCGGGTTGAGCTTTGCGATTCCGATCGACTATGCCAATCAGGTGGTCGCCCAACTGAAAAGCAAGGGCAAGGTGGCGCGTGGCTATCTCGGCGTAGGGCTGCAGGAAGTCAGCGCCAACGATGCCACAGCGCTTGGCCTGCCGCGCGTCGCCGGCGCGCTGGTGTCGCAGGTCGACAAGGGCACGCCAGCTGCCAAAGCCGGATTGAAAGTTCAGGATGTAATTTTGCGTTTCGAAGGCATGCCGGTGGAGCGATCTGGCGATCTTCCGCCGCTGGTTGGTAACACCCCACCGGGTACCCGGGTTGCGCTTGGCGTATTCCGCGACGGACGCGAACTCAACGTGCCCTTGGTCGTCGGCGAACTGCCCGGCGCGACCGGCGGCACCTCTCCCAGTGTCGGAAGCGTGCCTGAAACCAGTGACGCGATCGGGTTGTCGGTTAGCGACATCAGCGCCGACCAGCGTGAACAATTGGGCGTGGACGCGGGCGAAGGGGTGCTGATTGATCGTG
>JANMSL010000767.1:0-3196 GCA_031389245.1 Lysobacterales bacterium
AAACCATCAACCAAGGCGTCACGCACTCGCGCGTGCTCGAAGTAGGCACTTTGCAACACTGCATGCGGCAGTCCACGTACCTGCTCCATGCCTTGCACCGACAAGCCATCGAGACTGCCTGCCCGCTGCAACGTTTGCACCGCGCGTGCGCTGACCGGCACACCACGTTTCAGCCCCATCAGCGCCACTGCATCGGGATCATTGAGCAGGAAGTCGAGCAACATTGCACTCTGCTGCGGATGCGCAGTGCGCGCATTGATGGTAAGCATCATCGCCGGGCGATACATCAGGCCCGCATCAACTGCGCCCTCCAGCATCGGGTGCTCGGCCAGAACCACCCGTTGGCCAGGTGCCAGGGTATCGATGAACTTGCCCACTGAGCTGATCCATTGGTAGGTGCCGGCGAAGCGTCCATTGATCCAGGGTCGCAACTCCTGAGCCGCGACATAGCCGAATGAAGCGCGCAGGCGCGCGCTTGGCACCACATGCTGGTCAATCAGACGCTGATAGAACCGTGCCATCTCGGCCAGATCTTGCGGCGTCGCGGTTGTGCAGCGACATTGCTCATCGATCAATTCCTTTCCGTGCTGCTGCACATAGCGCGCACGCGCCACCGCCGCGACGTCCTGAAGCGTCAGGTCAAGCGGATACCAGTCGGCGCCGAGTCGCTGTTGGAACACGGGGCCCGCGGCCAGAAGCTCATCCCAGGTTCGCGGAACCGGTAAACCGGCCTTCTCGAATGTTGTAGCGTTGAAATAGAAGAGTCGCGCTGCCATCGAAGTAGGCAAGGCATTGAGGCGCCCGCGCACACGCCCCATCGCCTTGGCTTCGACATCGAACTGGGTCAGGTCGATGCTGCCACTCAGTTGCTCCAGATCGTAGAACCCATCGCCGTGGCGCGAAAACAGCACCAGCCAGTTCCAGTTGATCTGCATCACGTCCGGTGCAGTTTCGCCGGCGATCTGAGTAGTGAGACGTTCCAGATATCCAGCCCAGCCGGTGTATTCGGTTTTCACCCTGATGTCTGGATGACGCTTCTCGAACGCGCGCACCGAAGCCAACAAACTGCGATGGACCTCGTTGCCACCCCACCACGAGAAGCGCAGCTCGACCGGCTCCTGTGCCTGTGAAGCTGCGCCCAAGACCAACAACAACCCGGCCAGCACGTATCTTGCAAGCCACATGCTCATCCTTTGACCGCTCCCGCGGTGGTGCCCTCAGTGAAATAGCGTTGTGCGCAAAAGAACAGTACCAGCGACGGCAACAACGCGATCGTCGACATCGCCAGCACCTGATTCCACGAGGTCGCCTCGGTGACATCGATCGACATCTTCAACGCGAGCGACACCGGATATTTCTCGACACTGGAGAGATATACCAGGGGGCCGAGGAAGTCATTCATCGTCCACATGAACTGGAACAAAGCGACTGAAATAATCGCCGGCATGATCAGCGGAACCACGACATACCACAGCACTTGCAAGCTACTGCACCCATCGATGACTGCGGCTTCCTCAAGGTCCATCGGCAGACTGCGCATGAACTGGATGATCATGAAAACGAAAAAACCTTCCACCGCAAAAGCCGAGGGCACATACAGGGGCAGGAACGTATCCAACCAGCCGAACTCACGGAACATCAGATACTGCGGCATGAGCAGCACGCTCTTGGGCAGCAGCACGGTGGCGATGAGCAGTGCGAACAACCACTTGTGGCCGGGTACCGCGAAGCGCGCAAAACCGAACGCAACCAGCACTGACGAGATGACCGTCAGCAGCACCTTGGGCAGCACAATCTTGAACGTATTGGCCAAGTAAGTGCCGAAGGTGAACTCGGTACTGGTGCGCCAGCCTTCGCGAAACCCGTCCAGCGTCGGCTCGGCGGGCAGCACGCCCATTGAACCAAAAATTTCGTGGTTGGGCTTGAACGCGCCGCCGATCATCCACAGCAATGGATACAGCATCACCAGCCCGATCACGACCAGCATCAGATAGCGTAATGCCGGTTGCACCCAGCTGACGTGTCGACTCGGCAGCGCCGACAAGGGAGACCGCGCGCTCATCACGCTTTCGCTCGCTCGTTGCCGTAGAACACCCAGTACTTCGACGAGCGAAACGCAATCGCGGTCAACACGGCGACGATGCCAAACAGTACCCAGGAAATCGCGCTGGCGTAGCCGACGTCGAAATACTTGAAACTCTGGTCGTAGATCATCATCGGCAACAAATAGGTGCTTTTCAACGGTCCGCCGCCAGTGATGACGTAGGGACCGTTGAACTCCTGGAACGCCTGAACCATCTGCATAATGAAATTGAAAAAGATGATCGGGGTGAGCAACGGCAGCGTGATGCCGGTGAACATCTGCCAGGTATTGGCGCCATCCAGACGCGCCGCCTCATACAGATCGGACGGGATCGCCTTGAGTCCGGCCAGAAAGATCACCATCGCCGATCCGAACTGCCAAAGCCGAAGCATCACGATCGTGGCCATCGCATAGCCTGGCTCGCCCAGCCAATTGACCGAATCGCCACCGAAAATCGCCAGTCCCTGATTGACCAGGCCATCGTTGGCGAACACATAGCGCCACAGCACGGCGATGGCGACGCTGCCTCCGAGAATCGAGGGCAGGTAGTACGCGGTTCGAAACGTACCAATCGCACGCAATTTGAAATTCAGCACGAAGGCGATGAACAGTGCGAAGCCAAGCTTCAGCGGCACGGTGATAAAGACGTAGAGCAAGGTGACCCACAACGACTGGCGGAAGGTCGGATCGGCCGCCATCGATCGATAGTTGTCGACACCGACGAAGCCGATATCGCGCACCGGATCCTGCAGTTGGTAGTCGGAAAAACTCAGCAGCAGTGACGCCATGAACGGAAACAGCGTGAACACCAGCAGGCCGATCAGAAACGGCAACACGTAGAGGAAACCGCTGCGTCGGTCGCTGTAGATCACTGCGGCACCCCGATCGCGACACCTTGCGCGTCGAACAGGTGACAGTGCTCGGGCCGCGCCGCCAGCGCGACAGCCGCGTGCGTCTTCAACCCGGTATTGCCTGCAAGCCGTGCCACCCAATGGACACCTGACGGGCCGCGCACATGCAGCATCGTGTCACTGCCCAGCCGTTCGACCAGACTGACCTCGCCGCGCAGCAGGACGTCGTCCGCATCGTCGGCAACCACAATCAGATCTTCCG
>JANMSL010000210.1:0-1698 GCA_031389245.1 Lysobacterales bacterium
CATCCTGCATTAGCAGATCCTTCGCAGCCATCGCGCGCAGCAGCGCAATGAAATCGGCTTCGCTCACATTGTTGAATGGTCCGGTTTGACAAAACATCTTGTACGCCTGCGCAGCAGTGACGCCGTGCCGCTCAGCGACAAGGCTGAGTACTTGCTGCACCAGCGTGGAGTAATGCAACGCGCCAGCACGCGGCGGTTCATACCACTTGGCCAGATACAGTTGAATGATGGCCAGCGCTTGCACCAGATCAGGATGCAAGCCCGCCGCGCAGCCCATATCGGCACTTGGTTCTTCGGTCACGCAGTATTGCCACAAGCGCGCCGCTTCTCCGCCGCGTCGGCCGGCGCGGCCAATGCGTTGACACAGACTGGCCACCGTATCCGGCGCGCCAATCTGCACTACACCGCGTATCGCGCCGATGTCGATGCCCATTTCCAGCGTGGTGGTGCAGATAGCGCTGATCGGCCTGTCACCGCGCTTCAGCTCGGCCTCCGTATTTTCCCGTTCCGATTTGCCCAGGCGGCCGTGATGCGGAAAGAAACTCACCGGCACCCGGGCGGCTTCGCTCAGCAACCGCAAGCTATCGGCGTATTGCTCAACCAGACCGGTAGTATTGGGAAAGATCAGGTAATTTGCATCGCGCAGGTGATCAAACAACTCGGCGGCAATGGCCTTGTGTGCGGCGGTCACGGAAACTTCTGTCACAGGCTGCACCAGCATTGCCTTGAACTCGATAGCCGGGGGCTTCGTCTCCGCCGAACTGACGATGACCGCTACATTGCTTCCCGAGCCAGGTCGCAGAAACTCAGCCGCCAGACCCATGTCCCCCAAGGTTGCCGACAAGCCCACACGCCGTACCCGTCGGCCGATGGCCGCATCCAGGCGATGTAATAGTGATTGCAACTGCCGTCCCCGCTCGTTGCCAATGAAGGCGTGCAGTTCATCCACCACCACCGTTTCCAGTCCGGCGAAAAGTTGGCCTAGCTCCGCGCCGCGTCGAAACAGCAAGGACTCCAGCGATTCCGGCGTGATCAACACCACCCCGCGCGGATCGGCGAAAAAGCGCTTGCGCAGTGTCTCGCTCACATCGCCATGCCAGGGTGTCACCGGCAATTCCAGCCGCTCGCAGATCAGGCCAAGGCGTTCATGCTGGTCGTTGATCAGCGCCTTCATCGGCGCCACATACAACACCAACCCCTTGCAGTCAGCGTTCCACAATCGTGTCAGCAGCGGCAGAAACGCCGCCTCGGTCTTCCCGGAAGCGGTGGCGGCGGCAATCACCACATCCCGCTCACCATCCAGCAACAAAGGCAACGCCGCCGCTTGCGCCTCACGCAAGCCGGACCAACCCTGTTCCCACAGCCACCGTTGCAGAGGCAGGGCAAGGCGGTCGAAACCCGCCCCATCAGAAATAGGCATTAACGAAGAATCAAGCGTGATCGGCAGAAGCCCAAACCGCATCGGGAAATCGATCCCGAATCAAATGGTCGGCTGTCACCAACGCCGCGCCAGCGGCCATCGCCTGGGCAACAATCAGGCGATCAAACGGATCGCGCGTCCAGTCGATGTGCTCCGCCGCATCCACCACACGACCATAAGGTAAATCGCTCTCCATCAACCCCAGTTTGGCGGACAATTCGGAGAGCAAAACCTCCGGCGTGACCTTGATTCGGCCAATCTCAAACAGGTAACGCAAC
>JANMSL010000212.1:0-3542 GCA_031389245.1 Lysobacterales bacterium
CCAGAAATAGCCATCGCGATAGCCGGTAATCCGCCACACCGTCTGGTCCACCACCCAGGCGAACGCGGTTTCCGACTGCGTTTGCATCGCCAGCATGTCGGGTGCAGGGCAGTACCAGTAGGTATCCCTCAGCCACGACCAGTCAGCACGGTTTGCCGAAGCCATGTTGAACTCCTCCAAAAGTGTCGCCGGTGGCAAGCGTATTGCCGGCGCTGATCGCTATGGATTGCCCCGCATTGCACGACTGAGCTTGGCGAAATCCGGTACATCGTCCTGGTCGGACGCCGATACGTCACCGGTCATCGACGCCAGCAGGGTCGGGTTCACAATCTCCAGGTAATTCATCAACAAGGTTCGTTGCCCTAGCGTCATGTCGCGTACCACTGGCATATATCGATAGCTCTCGAAGTTGTTTCGGTCGGTCAGTTTTCGGATCATCGGCGCAAACCGCGCTACCTGTGCTTCGTCGTCCAGCTTCAGCCAATTGTCCATACAGGGTGCCATCGCTTCCCAGTTCGACAGCACATTCTGATGAACGTTCTGCCAGGTCGGCGTTAATTCCGAAATGCTGGTATTGGCGGGCAAGACGCGCACAGTCATGAAAGTCATGACCTGCGTGTCGAGTTGCACGACCGGCAGCGGCATCTGTGATTGAGGAAGCAGTGCATAGACAGTGACCGACGCGGTCGATCCGGACAGCGAAAAATTCACTACGCCGTTGGCGTCGGTGCTCAGGCTGTTTGCAACAGGACTGGATGCGCCCACAGGCGTAATGGTGACCTCAATACCGGCAGCCGCCGGTTGACCGCGGTCATAGACGCGAACTTCGGCTTGCACATTTACGCCCTGATCGAGGTAGATGTTGGGCTGGGAGGGAATGGCGCGGAGCGGCGCTTCATCCAGATAGAGCATGCCATCGCTACCGCGCAATTGCAGATTCGCCGAGGTGGCGATGGTCACGTCGGCGGGATTGACCGGCAGGGTGACGATGCCGCTGCCAGACTCATAGGCCGCTCTGTCGTATTGACTAAAGTTCAGACTGGCCAAGTTGGCCAGCACTTTCTGCTTGTCGTTCGGGTCCACGGCGACGACGCTCAGCGTTTGCAAATCGATTTTGTTGGGAACACGGTCGACCTCGGGGATGCAGTTCGACAGATCCAGGGTAATCGCATTGCTGCTCAATCGTGCATGCGCGCTGGCGACCGCCGGACCGCCCTGTTTTGGAGTCGATTGACCAGGAATCGCGATGCCGGTAGCCAACAGCGCGCGGTCTCCTGCTTCGAAGATGGGTTCACCGCGCCGCCATAGCCCAACCACTCCGACCAGCAGACTGCGCGCCGGGTTGGGTTGCCAACCACCGCCAATCAATTTCGCAACCAGCTCGGCGCTGCGCAGTTGCGCGGATTGCGACCCGTTGGATAGCGTCGGATCATCGAAATAGACCGTGCGGTAGCTGTTCCAGCGCACCGTGACGCCGAGCACGTCTGAATCTCGAATCGCGCGCCCGAGCGCCTGAAGCGCAAGCGAGTCGTGCGCATCGATCACCAATCCCGCATCTTTCGGAAAGCAGTTCTGCCACGTCACCGACGCTACACCGGCAATCATGTTGTTCGCGGGGTTGCGACTGAAATTGATGTAGCGGTCGTGGAAGCGCTGTACGCGCCGGCCGAATATGCGGCAGCCGCCAGGGATACCGAAGCTCATTGCATCGAAAAATAGTTGCGATGAGGTCGAGCCGTAGGGTTCGCAGTCGACCAGCATGCCGCTGAAATCGACCGGCGCACCGCAAAAGGTGTCGCTCGTCACCACGCCCGCGCCAGTGTCGACGCCACTGATATAGGTGTCGAAGAATTTCGAGCGGTGAGTGCCATGCGGATTCCAATTGCCGTCCGTGTTGACTTGGTTGATGGCGCTGCGGCGGAATTTGGCGACTCTCGCGTAGCTGGCGAAGATGGTGGTGCAGTCGTCTTCGTCGTAGTTGGTCGAGTAGTTGTTCGTGGTTACCGGATCCCAGCTGATTTCGCCACGAAAAAGAATGCGTGGGGTTTCGAGAACGCTCATGAGGTCACCCGTTGCGATGGAAGGATGTAGACAAAGGCGGGGCCAGCGACGCTGATCCCATCGGCGAGTGGCGTGGTGAAAGCCACCCGCATCGCCATGCGTAGATCGAACATTGCCCGAACCGCATTGCCAAGGTTCCAGGACGCGCCGTTGAACGCTGCATTGAGATCATCGACCATCTGGCTGAATGCCAGATTGCAGGCGATTTGCGCGGACTGCGCGGCAACGGAATCCTGCGAAAAATCGTGCGATCCCGGATCGCTGATCGCGGGATAGGCTGCGCTCCAATCGATGCCCAAGGGTACGCCCCAGCCGAAGCCCTCCGGGTTGTCGGCCTTGGTCAGCACCTGATTGCGATGGATTTCCTCGAAACGGTAGAAGTGCGCCAGCTCATGTTCGAAATCGAGCGGTCCTTTTCTCGATCCTTCGCCTTCGGAAATGATTTCCGAAATGGCGCGCTGCGCACCTGCATAATTGTTCACCGGAAAAATCTGACCGGCAAAAAACTGTTCGTCGCCGAGCTGATTGTTATCGGGTGTCCAGGCACTGGCGGGAAGCGTGGCGAGGTAGGCGTCCACGCGTCGATAGAATTCGCCGATCGACACCGCGGTAGGTTCTGCGGCTGCGGCCATCAGTTTGAGTACCGGGAATTCGAGCGGCTCGTCAGGTTGTTCGATATTCATGCCCTGCTGCATCGCTGCGGGCGAGAACGGCAGCAGATGGATGATCAACGGAACACCATCGGCGCCGATGTCGCCTGCCAATGGTCCGGGATAGCGCGGTGCAACGATATTCGGCGTACCACCCAGCGCATTGAGGATGTTGCAGGCCAGGCACATGTGGATCATTTCCTGCAGCACGATCGCATGCAATCGTTCGTGCGCTGGCGCATTCGTTTCCGGAAGGATCGAATTCATGGCGTAGAGATAGGGCGGCAGCGTACCGAATTCTACGCTGATGGCGGTCTGCAGCATTTGCTGCGCGTCCGCCACGGAATTGATTGGAACCCATTGCAGTCGAATCATTTCGTCTCCCCTTGTCCATTGCACTTCTGGTCAATCGATAGCGAACCTGCGTTCCCTATCGATGCCCACATACCCAGCTGCACAGTGACCATGCAGCATTGGTTTCATGACACCTCACGCTGTGCCTCTGGTCGCGTCGGCACATCGACCCGCAGCCAGCGCCGCAACACCAGCCGATGCAGGCACCAGGTCAGCAACGGCAATGCCAGCAGCGCCAGCAACATGATGGCGACGGCAGGCTGATCGCGTCCCAACCATGCACTCGCCCCATACAGCGCACCTACGACGCTGGATGCTGCAGCGGCATTGGATAGCGCAGGCAGCAGCGGAATGCGCCAAACGCCGGCAAGCAGCGCGCTGATTTCGGCCAACAGCGGCAGTGGTCGGGCGACTACGATCCACCACATCGCGCGTTGACGCGCATGGTGTTGCGCGCTGTCCCACAGTCGTGGGCCG
>JANMSL010000260.1:0-5635 GCA_031389245.1 Lysobacterales bacterium
ACGGACCTATTTCGCCATTCACATCGCGTAAATGCCGGTCGCTGCGCAGCGGTCGCATTGTCGTTGATGCGCGACCTAATGGGTGTTGCAATCCCGAGCCAACTGAACACGAGAATCGCCGATGATCGGCAGGTTGCACGACTGGCTGACATCAGTTTGCACGAGATGCTGGCTTTGGCGGCATTGGACGGTAAGTCCGACCATCGTCTATCGTATTGGTGGACATTACACACATCCCAAATGGCAATGGCTCCCGGGATTCGATACAGATTTGCTGACATATGGGCAAAGCTAAATCAGGCTTCAGTGCCAAGGCGCCTTTGCTTACCCCGATGGCTGCTGGTGCCCGATGCGCTATTGATATGGATCCCCTTTGCATTCATGCGGAGAATTGCGATGAAGCTTCAATCGCTTCGACCGGGGAATACCGCCAACAGCCGATAATCCCTCGCGGTTTCGCACCCGATGACATCGACGTCAGCTGATCGCACCCAGACATGAGCAACCAGCACGGCGTCTGCACTATGCGCGGCACCATAGAACAGCGTTGCCGCCAGACGTCTGCGCCGGAGCATTAAAAGCGCAGCAAGCCCTTGCTGAAAGCAGACTGCGCGCCATGGAACGCGCATGGCCCATGCACGAACAGCGCGTGCGATAAGCTGAGCTTCGCTTGATGACGCGGGCGGGTAGGTACGCGCTCCTCCACCCGCGGCTAGCCTTGCAATCGACCGGAAGGGCAGAATTGCGATCAGGGCGGAAGCAAGGCCAAGCGCGAGGAGCGCTTCGGCGAGGAGTTGAGGCTGGTCGCGCAGGCGGGGTAACGGTGCGATCAATTGGTCCGCCCTACTTTGCGCAGGAAATGTCCGGCCGCCAGCGCTCGGAGCATGGCATGGCGATAAAGCCAAATTGTGGCATCTGCCTTCGGGTTGGCATTGGGCCAGTCGGCATGCGCCTGCTTCAGCCGGTCGAGGTCGATGATCTCACGCGCTTGCGGATTGCGCTCAAGCGCCGCGAATTCCTCGCCAAGGGCTGAGTGCGCACTGGCCAAGCCTAATTGCCAGTCTGCCGCCTGCATACCACGCCGTCGTTCTGAAACGACGGATGCAGGTAAGAGATCAGCAAAGGCTCTCCGCGAAAGCGACCGGGATTCGCCGTTCAGGATAAACTGGCGTTCGGGGATGCGCAGTGTAAGCTCGACCAGCCGCCGGTCTGCGGTAGGGTCGCGCTGGTCGATGCCCCATCCTGCCAAAGTACCTTTGTTGTAGACGCCAAGATCAACCCGGCGCAGCGCCCAAAGTCGCATAGCCTTGCTATCGGCCCACGGGCGGTAAGACAGATCAAGTCCTCGCTGTTTCGCACGCGTGCCAACGTAAAATTCGTCGAACGCTGCAGGTCGCAAGGCGCTGTAAAGATCGAGGTCAAGCGCCCGATCAAATTTTCGCGCGAGCCACGCCCAAGCCGCTGGCGGCAGAAACGGCCCAAAGGCTTGGGCCGCCAGTCCCGGCCAGCGATGGCCGCGCCGGCGCATTTGCACCATCAGGGTAAGCAACGCAGGCAGTGCGCCCCGGCGCACCAATTGGCTGAGTTGTTGCACGCCGCTGTGCGAAATCGACATATTGCCCATCTGGCCGGTGAGCATCACGTTGACACCGCGAGCCTGCGCTGCGTCATTGATCGCATCGCTCCAAACTGCGTTACAAGGATTAAGAACTGGGCGCTCGAACAGCCGAAAATGTCGATCTAGTCCAGCAAGCGGCGAAGCCCCATCGGTCTGAACGCGGACATGATCGATGTTGGCGTGATTTTCTGCGGTAGCAGAAGCGAGCAGCTCTTCATCAGCGATATGATCACGCGAATCGGAGATGCTGCCCGTTGGCACTGACGTAAAAGCGAAAAGCTGGTCAGGCGTGGATAAGCGAGCGGCAGTCGCGGTCACGCAACTGCTGTCAAGCCCGGCACTCAAATGGCTTCCCAGCGCACCAGACGTCCGGCGCAGGCGGCAGGCCACCGCTTCTTCGAGTGCGGTCCGTATTGCTGCTTCATAATCAGCATCACTGGGGAGACGGAGCTTATCGAGCGCCGGGCGCCAATATGCTACGCTTCGAATTCCGCCCAGCCGGTCAATCACCGTTACATGACCGGGCGGAACGCGGGCGACCCCTTCAAAAAAACTTTCCGACCCCGTTTCCGGGACCAGCGCCAAAAAATCGGCCATGCTGGCGGTTCTCGCGGCATAGGGTACGGCGGGTAGCGCATGCAGCCCTTTAGGCATGCTGGCAACTGCAACGAAGCCGTCGGCGACATGATAATGTAGGGGGCGCTCGCCAAGTGGATCACGGGCCAGTGTAAGCGATTGGCGCTCAGCATTCCAGACGATCACGGCAAATGCGCCGTACAGCCTTTCGAACGCGGCATCGCCCCATTGCTGGTATGCAGCGAGAACGATTGCCGCGTCACTCATCCGGTTGAGTTTTTCCCGCAGCGACAGCATCGCCGCCAGTTCGTCACGGTTGTCTATCCGCACATCGGCGCACATAAGCAGTCGTCCGTCAGCACCAGTCAGCGGTCCCTCGTCGAAAGCGTCCTCGGGCGTTAGCGGCCATAGTCGCCGTCCCAGTGCAACTTGCCCAATCGTCCGACTTCGCGTTTCATGTCCATAGATCGCTTGGGCATCCAGCATAGTCGCACAGGCCGACGCGGGACTTTCGGCACCGAAAGTCACATAACCTGCCAAGGCGGTCATTGCGGCGTCAGTGTGACCAGATTTTCTTCAGCCAGCCTTTCGACCAAAGCTTCTGTATCGGCAAGGCAGGTCGCGCGATCAACGTCGCGCGTCTGCATCAGTCCGTCGCACAGAGCCCCCAGCGTCATCGGCGTTTCCAGCGCGCGCCAGATTTCGGTCGCCGTCGCATTAAAACCGAAACAATGGCCGCCATCGACATCGAGCGCGAAAAGCTCATTATCCACGCCAGCTTCCACCAAGGTCCCGGTGCGGGTGATCAAAATATTTGCGTCCATAGCCGTGTCCCGATTGTAGCGCAAAGCCCGCCATTGGGTTAGGGCAATGCAATGTCTATCACTTATCGTTATTACGGCTTTGGTCTCGATTTTCAATCCGCGATCCCGATACCAGAAATGCGCGAGGGCACCGCAGGCCACTGCGAGCCAGTCGTCATCCGGCTTGCGAACGCCGCATGTCCCGAAGGCCTAACCCACATTGCTCCAGGCGTTGCCGCAGGACCGCATGGTTTCTGGATGGAAGTGCCAGGAATTGCCCGCCTGTATGTCTCGGGTGGATCAATGATATCAATTGATCCAGCTCCCGATGCGACGATGAACGATATACGCGCTTATCTGCTTGGTTCGGCCATGGGGGCGTTGCTGCATCAGCGCGGATTGTTGCCGCTTCATGCAAGTGCCGTCGAAATTGACGGGGCCGCAGCCGCATTCTGTGGCGCCTCGGGCGCGGGAAAATCGTCGCTTGCGCTGCATCTTATCAAACGCGGCCATCGGTTGCTTTGCGACGATATCTGCGCGATCGATACAGCATCGGGCGCACCGCGTTTATGGCCGGGGTTAGTCAACCTAAAACTGTGGCGCGAAAGCCTGGAAGCGGCAGGGGAGGAGCATCACGCTTTGCAACCGGTGCTTCCTGCGCTTGACAAATACAAGCTGCCCATAACCGGAATAGTCGAATACCGCAGCTATGCACTAGGACACATTTTCCTACTCAGCGTTTCGGAACTGCGGGGGCCGGCAGCCACCGCCCTGCGAGGCGCCGAAAGGTTATCCGCATTGGTGGCAAACACGTTTCGGGGGCAGCTGGTCCGCCCCATGGGGCAAAACCGTCGCCATTTCAATCAGTGCATCGCGACCTCGGCGACCGTGAAGATCAACCTGCTTTCGCGTCCATGGTCGCTATCTAACATGGATGCAACCTGCGTAGCTGTTGAATCGGCAGTTAGGACGATGTAAACGCCCCGTCGGCCGATGACCGGGTTCCGACTTCGGCATCGCCAGCCTTAATCTTTTGAACAACGGGTTTGATCCACGGCAGACGCTGCTTCGGTTCCATTGACGGAGCGTCTTGTGTATCGTTGAGCTGCTTCATCGGTTGATCGTCCTTATTCACTGCGCTTACATGCTGGTTTTGGCAAAACCGCCAAGTTTGTTACTTGGGCGATCCGAGTTTGCCCGTCAACGCATATTATTTTGGTTTATCCTACTCCCCAATAGCTCGATCATTGCCTCAATAACGCACGCGCCGCAACTGCGTGCCCGGCTACGAAAACCGCATCAATTCCTGTGCGCGTATAATCTCGCTCTTCGGAGACCCTATTGGACTGCTGTCCTGCTCGACGCGTTGAGCACCACATGTTGGTCGACCGTCAGTCCAGAAATCGGACGATGGCTGATGACAATGATTGTCGTCGTTCCCCTCAGCGCCTCGATGGTGGCGACGACCGCAGCTTCCGTTTCGGGGTCGAGCGCGCTGGTTGCTTCGTCGAGGATGAGCAATGCCGGGGACGCCAGCACGGCGCGGGCAAGGGCAAGCCTTTGGCGCTCGCCGCCCGAGAAGCGTTTGCCGCCAGTGCCCATTCGCGTCGCAAGTGCTTCGGGAAGGGTGTCGATGAAACGCGCGGCGACGCTGGCGAGAGCTTTGCGGAGGTCCTCGTCGGATGCGGAAGGATTGGCTAGCCGAAGGTTTTCCGCAACACTGCCGTCGAAAAAAAATGCGTCCTGGTGAACATAGGCGACTGATTGTCGCCATTGCACCCGCGTTGATCCCTCGATGGCAACTCCGTCGATCAGTAACCGGCCTGTATCCGGCTCGATCAGGCCGCCGAAAAGATCGGCGAGGGTCGATTTGCCAGCACCGGACGGGCCTGTAATCGCGGTCGTGCCGGGCGCAGGCAAGGTCAGCGAAACATTTGCGAGCGCCGGTCGGTCCGAACCAGGATAAGTGAAACTGGCGGCGTCAATTGTGATGGCCGTTGCTACGCGGACGGGGATGCCGCTTGCTGTTGGCTCTGCGCGCGCTGCAGCTTCGTCGATCACTGTGGTCACGCGGCGGAGCGCTGGGACAGCGTTTAGCCAGTGCAGCACGCCCTGTTGCGCCCCGGCGAGTAGCGGCACGAATCGTGCGAACACGATGATCAGAGGCAGCAGCCGCTCGGCAGGAACGTGCAACCAAGTGAGCGCGCCATATGTCAAAACTGCAAGGAAAACAGCACTTGTCGCGTCGATCAGGGTTCTCGCCCTGCCTGCATTTGCGACAACCTGATGATGCTGGGATTCGAGCGTGGCGAGCACGTCGCCAAGCGCAGCGATCCGGGCCTCCTCTTTGCCAAGACTCTTGATCAATTTGGCACCGGTTAGCGTCTCCTCTATCTGCAGGTGAAGCGCAGTGTTGCTGCTGCCGATCGCCTCCCCGAGCTCTACGATCCGTCCCCGATATGGCGCGGCTGCCGCATAAGCGACGAGGCCAAACGCCAGTGCAAGCAACGTAGCCGACCATGACAGAACGAAGCTGACCGCAAGATAGACCGCAATCGAGATGGCAGCACCCGCAAGTGGAGGGATTTGACCTATGCCCCAACCCAGCCGCGCCAGATCGGTCAATAGCACAGAGCTG
>JANMSL010000261.1:0-3611 GCA_031389245.1 Lysobacterales bacterium
GGCGCATCGCGGCTTGGGGAGGCCGCGCAGTGTAACCACGACTCAGTATGTCCGGAAGTGAGCGGTTTTTACGTATCACTGTGCTAGTGCCGCCCGCTGCGACACACGCAGGCCCACCATGCGCAACCGTATACAATTCATCGTTAACCACGATCACACACTTTGGAGCCCGTCCCATGACTGTTTTTCGTTACGCACGCCTGCGTGTGTCGCAGCGGGCGGCACTAGCACAGTGATACGTAAAAACCGCTCACTTCCGGACATACTGAGTCGTGGTTACACTGCGCGGCCTCCCCAAGCCGCGATGCGCCTAGCGCCTTGCAGTTTCCCAGAGCCGCCCGATTTTCTTTCCGTTCCGGAGCACGCCATGGTCTTTGACATCCTCGCCAAAACTGGTCACGAGCAGGTTGTCTACTGCCATAACCGCGACGCCGGCCTCAAGGCCATCATCGCGATCCACAATACGGTGCTCGGCCCTGCTCTGGGTGGCCTGCGCATGTGGCCGTACAAAACTGAACAGGATGCACTCAACGATGTGCTGCGCCTGTCGCGCGGCATGACCTACAAGGCAGCAGTGTCCGGGCTGAATCTCGGTGGCGGCAAGGGCGTGATCATTGGCGACCCGACCAAGGACAAGTCCGAAGCGCTGTTCCGCGCTTTTGGCCGTTTCGTCAACTCCTTGAACGGTCGCTACATCACTGCCGAAGACGTGGGCATTGATGTCAACGACATGGAGTGGGTGCTCAAAGAAACCGAGTTTGTGACCGGTGTGCACCAGGTGCATGGCGGTTCCGGTGATCCCTCGCCATTCACTGCCTATGGCACCATGCAAGGCCTGATGGCGGCGCTGAGCTTCAAATTCGGCGATGAAGACGTCGGCAAGTACAGCTATGCCGTGCAGGGCATCGGCCATGTTGGCATGGAGTTCGTGAAACTTCTGCGCGAACAGGGCGCCAAGGTGTTTGTCACCGATATCAACAAGGATTCGGTGCAGCGCGCGGTCGACGAGTTCGGCTGCGAAGCAGTGGGTCTGGACGACATCTACGACGTCGATGCCGACGTCTATTCGCCCAGCGCACTGGGCGGCACGGTCAACCACAACACCATTCCGCGCTTCAAGTTCAAGGTCATTTGCGGCGCAGCCAACAATCAGCTGGCAACTGAAGACTGCGGCGACGAGGTCGAGCGCCGCGGCATTCTGTACGCCCCGGACTACGCGGTGAACGCCGGTGGACTGATGAACGTATCGCTGGAAATTGACGGCTACAACATCGAGCGCGCACGGCGCATGATGCGCACCATCTATCACAACCTAGGCAAGATTTTCACCATCAGCCAACGCGACGGCATACCCACCTATCGCGCTGCCGACCGTATGGCCGAGGAACGCATCGATACCATCGGCAAGATTCGCCTGCCGCAAATGGGCAACACGGGTACCCGTTTCCTCGGTCGCATGCGCGGGCTGGGCTGAAACCGGAATGTTCACATCCGCCACCCGGCCTGGCCTGTTGCAACTGCGCTGGGTCGCCATTGCGGCGCTGTGCTGTGCCGGCGCCAGCCGGGCGAATCCCGAAGCGGATATACAGGCGCTGACCTTCGGCAAGCGCACTGTGCACGTACCGCCACCCGCTGGTTTCGTTGCGCTGAGCGCGCGCGAGCCCGGCGTCCTGGTGCAAGCACAGGCTTACTTGCCGCAGAGCAATCGGTTGGTCGAGATGTACCAGCCAGAGTCTGGCGAAATCATCGACTCGACCGGATTTAGAACCGCGTATTTCCAGCTGCAGTCGCTGCGTCACATGGACGGTGTCACGATCTCCACTGCCGAGTTCGACCGGCTGTCGGTGGAAACTGAAAAAGAGCTGGAACAGGCATTCGTGAAGTTGGACGAGCTCGCCGAAACCATGATGAGCAAGGGTAATGATTCGGTGCAGTCGCAGACCGGCACTGATCCAGCCATTGCGCTCAATGGCACGGTTTATCTTGGACGCGATCGCAAAGAACCCTGGGGTCTGTTTTTCAGCCTGCGCTCGACGCTATCTGCCGGTGAAGGAAGCGCCGCGTCAAGCGCGCAGATGGCGATGTCCGGAGCCATTGTCATCATCGACCAACAGCAGATGATGCTGTACGCGTACCGCCGTTTCAACGGTCCGAACGACCAGGCCTGGACGCGGGATGCGGTGAGCCGTTGGGCAGACCAAGTTCGCGCCGCCAATCCGGATCGACTCGTGCTGAAAACCGACGCCCGCGCGAATGGATGGGACTGGCGGCGCACGGCCTTCATGGGTATCGCAGGCGCGCTGGTTGCAGGCCTGATTGCAGTCGTGGTCCAGCTGGGCCGCAGGAACAGCTAGGTATGGTCTGAACGAGTCACCACTTTGTCTTCGTCACACTGCTTATTGCTTGCCGACCCACCAAAAAATCTGCGGTTTTTCGCCCGCTGACTCTGGGGGGTATCTCGGCTCCGGACTTGTTCGGAGGTTCCCTGGTTTCGATTGTCGTCCCATCCCACTATGTACTTCGTTGCCCTCCAACAGCTGGATTGAATATGCGCCCGTTCCCCCTCGGTGAAGAAATCGACCTGCTGCGCGAAAGTGTGCGAGGCTTTGCTGAGAAGGAAATCGCGCCGCGCGCCGATCGCATTGATCACGACAATCTGTTTCCCGCCGACCTGTGGCGAAAACTGGGTGACCTGGGCCTGCTCGGCATTACCGTGCCTGGCGAATACGGTGGTTCGGAGCTCGGCTATCTGGCGCACCTGGTGGCGATGGAGGAAATTTCCCGCGCCTCCGGATCGGTCGGACTGTCCTATGGCGCTCACTCCAACCTGTGCGTGCAAAATCTGTACAACAACGCAACGCCCGCGCAACGCGCGAAATACCTGCCCAAACTGTGCAGCGGCGAACATGTCGGCGCACTGGCAATGAGCGAACCTGGCGCCGGCTCGGACGTGGTCGGATCGATGAGTTGCCGTGCCGAGCTCAAGGGCGACCGCTACATCGCCAATGGCAACAAGATGTGGATTACCAACGGGCCCGAGGCCGATGTGCTGGTGGTGTACATGCGCACCGCCGGCAAGGAGTATAAATCGCGCGCGATGAGCGCCTTTATTGTCGAAAAGGGCATGAAGGGTTACAGCACAGCTCAAAAACTCGACAAACTCGGCATGCGCGGCTCGAACACCTGCGAGCTGGTGTTCGACAACTGTGAGATTCCGGCAGAGAACCTGCTCGGCGAATTGAACCAGGGCGTTCAGGTTCTGATGAGCGGGCTGAATACCGAACGCCTGGTGTTGTGCGGCGGTCCATTGGGATTGATGCAGGCAGCGCTGGAAATTTCCCTTGGCTACGTGCGCGAACGCAAGCAATTCGACGTCCCGATCGGAACCTTCGGCATCATGCAGGCCAAGATTGCCGACATGTACACCGCTTTGCAGAGTGCCCGCGCATTCGCCTATATGGTTGCGGGCGACTACGACCGCGGCCATAAATCACGAATCGATCCGGCCTCCTGTCTGTTGCATGCCTCGCGCTCGGCAGTCGAGGTGACGCTGGAGGCGATCCAGTGTCTGGGTGGCAATGGCTACATCAACGAATATCCGACCGGACGCT
>JANMSL010000265.1:0-4218 GCA_031389245.1 Lysobacterales bacterium
TGGCCCAACTGATCTCGGTGAATTTTGCCCAACGAATCTCGTCGCTGGTGTCGACACCCGGGTCGACGCTGCGCAACATTATGGTGCGCCAGACGGAGCCGCCATCCGACAGCGAATAGGCGAAATACTTTCCGTCGGAGCTGACCGACCATTCGGCCAGCGCGATGGTGCCATCGGAACCCAGCGAGTTCGGATCGATCAGCAGTCTCGCCTCGCCGCTGATTCCTTTTTGCACGTAGATCGGCGACTGGTTCTGCAGCCCATCGTTGCGCGTGTAGAAGTAATTTTCGCCGTATTTTTTCGGTATGCCGAAGCGCTCGTAGTTCCAGATTTCCTGGAGCCGTGACTTGATCTTGTCGCGACCCGGCACGTCGGCAAGGTAGTCGCGGACCAGTTGGTTCTCGGCATCGACCCAGGTCGCCAATTGCGGCGAATCAAGATCCTCCATCCAACGATACGGATCGGCCACCACGGTGCCGTGGTAGGTATCAGTCTGCTCGACAGTCTTTGCGGCCGGATAGACGATTTCCATCCCGGCAGAAACCGCGTTGAGTGCCTGTTCCGAGGTCACTGGCGGTGCGCTTTTCTGCCCGCAGGCACCAATGGCGACCGTGATTGCAAACATGAGCAGAAGTTGCGCGCGCATGGACGACTCCAATGACTGAAGTCGTGCACTTTAGCGCGTAAGCAGATCGGTCGGTGCAGCTGCCGTCGGCATCGTGGGTCCGACCTGTGGTCGGACGTCCTCGCACTTCGTGGGTCCCACCTGCGGTCGGACGCTCCCGCACTTCGTGGGTCCGACCTGTGGTCGGACGCTCTCGTCGGGCGCGACCTGTGGTCGGACGCTTTATGCTGAAGTTTGCCAAGCGCCCCAACAATCCCAACTTACCCCAAGGTAGCCAACCACTCCTCATCCGACCCCTCGTTGATCCCCTCGAACAGGAACGTAGTGAGATAGCGCTCGCCCGTGTCCGGTAGCATCGACAGAATGACCTCACCAGGTTTGGACTGCTTGGCCACCTCCAGCGCCGCAGCAAACGTGCCGCCGGCCGAGATGCCGCAGAAAATGCCCTCCTGCTTGGCTAGTTCGCGCGCGGTATCGCGGGCGACCACCTCGTTGACCGGCACGATGCGATCGGCGACCGACTTGTTCAACACCGAAGGTACGAAATCCGGGGTCCAGCCCTGAATTTTGTGCGGTTTCCATTCACCGCCGGCGACGAGCTGCGCGACATCAGGCTCGGTCAGTGCAATGCGCGTGTCGGGCCGCGCCAATTTGATCATTTCACCCGCGCCGGTCAGCGTGCCGCCCGTACCCCAACCAGTGACGAACCAGTCGAGGCGACGGCCGGCAAAGTCGAGCAGGATTTCCGGGCCGGTCGTGCTGCGGTGATAGGCAGGGTTTGCCGGATTGTCGAACTGACGGGCAAGAAAGGCGCTGTGTTTGGCAGCAAATTCCTCGGCGCGTTTCACCATGCCGGAACCGCGTTCCGCAGCGGGCGTGAGCAGCACCTTGGCCCCCAACGCGCGCATCAGCTTGCGGCGCTCAATCGAAAACGTTTCTACCATGAAGGCCACAAATGGATAGCCACGTGCGGCGCAGACCATGGCCAGCGCGATACCCGTGTTACCGGATGTGGCCTCGACCACCATCTGCCCAGGCTTCAGCGTGCCGCGTTGCTCGGCATCAAGAATGATGCCCAGTGCCAGGCGGTCCTTCACCGATGACATCGGATTGAATGCCTCGAGCTTGACGTACATCTCCACGCCGGCGGGTGCGAGGCGGTTGATGCGCACGATCGGGGTGCGACCGATGGTTTCGAGGATGCTGTTGTAGATCATGGTGTGGGTCCTTGGAGGTGGTGACCGTGCGTGGAGGAGGGCAGAGGAGCTTTTCAGGCGTGGCGACCGGCCGAGAATTCTTGCTTCGTTGGATATCAGGGCGAGCCCCGCGCGGCGAGCGGTCGGTCCCACCGTCTCGCCTCAAGGTAGACTGGGCGCCCCTTGACGAGCGCATCATGGAAGAAGCCCTCAATACCCTGCATCGTGTATTTGGTTTCAGTGCCTTTCGCGGCCCGCAGGCGCAGATTGTGGCGCATCTCATGGGCGGCGGCGATGCTCTGGTGTTGATGCCCACCGGCGGTGGAAAATCGATCTGCTATCAGTTGCCGTCGCTGCTGCGGCCCGGCTGCGGAATTGTCGTCTCGCCGCTGATCGCGTTGATGCAGGACCAGGTCTCGGCGCTGCACGAACTGGGCGTGCGCGCCGCGTTTCTCAACTCCACCCAGGACGCGGCGACCACGGCCGAAGTCGAAGCGCGTCTGCTGCGCGGCGAACTGGACCTGCTCTATTTCGCGCCGGAACGTCTGACCACGCCGCGTTGCCTGGACTTGCTGGCGCGCTCGCGGATCGCGTTGTTTGCGATCGACGAGGCGCACTGCGTCAGTCAATGGGGCCACGATTTCCGGCCTGAGTACATCCAGCTCTCGATCTTGCACGAACGTTTTCCGAATGTGCCGCGGATCGCGCTGACCGCGACCGCCGACGAACTCACCCGCGCCGAAATCCTCGTCCGGCTGGATCTCGAATCCGCGCCGGTGTTCATCTCGAGCTTCGATCGACCCAACATCCGCTACTCGATCGAAACCAAAGGCGCCAGCCCCACCAAGCAACTGTTGGCGTTCCTGTCCACGCATCAAGGCGAAGCTGGCATCGTCTACTGCCTGTCGCGCAAGCGCGTGGACGAAATTGCGACGTTGCTCAACACACACGGCATCGCTGCCTTGCCGTATCACGCCGGCATGTCGGCTGAGCAGCGCGCACATCATCAACGCCGGTTTCTGCTGGAAGACGCGATCATCATGGTGGCGACTATCGCCTTTGGCATGGGCATCGACAAGCCCGACGTTAGATTCGTTGCACATATGGATATGCCCAAGAGCATCGAGGCCTATTACCAGGAGACCGGCCGCGCTGGTCGCGATGGCACCCCCGCCGAGGCCTGGATGGTCTATGGGATGAGCGACATTGTGCAACAGCGACACTTCATCGACTCTTCCGAAGGCAGCGAAGCGCACCGTCGGGTGTCGCTGCAAAAGCTCGACGCTCTGGTCGGTCTATGCGAATCGGTCACGTGCCGGCGCGCCCAATTGCTGAGTTATTTCGGAGAGCAGGCCGCGTCCTGCGGCAATTGCGACAACTGTTTGCAGCCGCCACAGACCACTGACGCCACTGAACTTGCCAAAATGGCGCTGAGCGCGGTGTATCGAACCGGACAGCGTTTTGGCGCGCAGTATCTGATCGACGTCCTGATCGGAAAAAGCAGCGAACGTGTGCAGTCATTCGAACACGACCGATTGCCGATTTTCGGTCAGGGCAAAAGCACCGACGTCGGCACATGGCGGGCACTGCTGCGCACGTTGACCGGCATTGGCCTGCTGCGCGCCGATCCGCAGGGCTTCGGCGGCCTGTGCCTTGACCCGGCCGCGCGCGATGTATTCCAGGGTCAACGCCAAGTACGGATGCGCAATCCTGAGTCACCGGAACTGCGCAAACAAACACGCAAGGAGCGCAAGCAGAAAACCGTCGTCGCTGCCGCGACACCGGCCGATGCATCGCTACGCCAACGCCTGAAGGACTGGCGCCTGGGCGTCGCTCGAAAGCACGGCGTGCCGCCCTACGTCGTCTTCCACGACAGCACCCTCGACCTTATCGCCGCCAAACGCCCGCAGACCCTGGACGAACTCTCCGAAATATCCGGCGTCGGCCAAGCCAAACTCACCCGCTATGGCCAAGACCTGCTCGCCATGATGTAGCGCAGTTCACTCCGCTGTCGAGCCGGCGTAGGGTGGGTGTCAACCCACCATTGCCGAAGATTCGAGAATGGTGGGTTGACACCCACCCTATAAAATCCCTGAGCCCTCTCAAGTCTGAGGGATGAGACCGGAATTCGTGCGGCATGCTGCACGCCGTCGAACTCAGCAATGAAAGTCGTCACTTGATACATCAGGCTGCATGAGCCCCCTCAAGTCTGAGGGGGTGAGACGGGCTTTCGTGCAGCATGCTGCACGCCGTCGAACGGCCGCACATGGAAGTGCGGACCGGATTGCGGAGCAGGGATAGCGCAGCCGGCGAACGACAGTGAGCCCGGGAGTTGGCAGCAAGGAAGTCACCGGTACCAAGCAGCAAAACAAAAAGCCCGCATAAGCGGGCGTTTTG
>JANMSL010000272.1:0-4179 GCA_031389245.1 Lysobacterales bacterium
CAACGCTGCGTGTGCTGTTGCCGCTGATGTTGATCTGGTCCTTGCTGCTGACCTGGCAGGGCGTGCCCAGCACCTTCCGCGGCGCGCAGACGGTTACCGTCGTCGACGACAGCGTCGAGATGAAGGAACAGGTAATTCCGCTGGGCCCGGTGGCACCGATGGTGGCGATCAAGCAGCTCGGCACCAATGGTGGCGGCTGGTATGGCCCGAACAGTGCAGTGCCGCTGGAAAACCCGACGCCACTCAGCAATCTGCTCGAGGTCATCGGGATCGTGCTGGTGCCGATGGCGATCGTGTTCATGGTCGGACGTTTTACGCGTCGTCCAAAACTGGCAGCGCTTATCTTTGGTGTCATGGCCACGTTCTCGCTGACGTTCGTCGCGATCGCCGTATGGTCCGAGTCACAGCCAAACGCGGCCGTCGCTGAGCTCGCTGAGTCAACGCCGAACATGGAAGGCAAGGAGCAGCGCCTCGGGCCAGTGGCTTCTGCGCTTTGGTCGACGTTGACCACGCAGACCTCCAACGGCACGGTCAATGCGATGCACGACTCGCTCAATCCGACGGCGGGCCTGGTTGCGATCAGCGGCATGCTGATCAACTCGGTTTGGGGTGGCATCGGCTGCGGGCTGGTCGGATTTCTTGTGTACTTGTGGGTCGCGGTGTTTCTGTCCGGTCTGATGATCGGGCGCACACCAGAATTTTATGGGCGCAAGCTCGAAGTCCCCGAGGTGCGACTCCTCTCGCTGCTGGTGCTGCTGCAGCCGGTGCTGCTGTTGATCGCGACCGCGGTGACTTTGTCGCTGCCCGGGTTCACCGGTAATTCCAATCCGGGTTTCCATGGCGTCTCGCAGGTGTTCTACGAGTATGCCTCGGCCTATGCCAACAATGGCTCCGGCTTCGAGGGCCTGGGCGATGCCACGAAATGGTGGAACCTGACCTGCGTGGTGTTATTGCTGGTTGGTCGCTACGCCTGTCTGATTATCCCCCTTGCGGTCGTCGGCCGGCTCGCGGCCAAGCGCGTAGCGCCGATTGCAGCGGGCACGCTGAACATCGAAACGTCCACCTTTGCGGTGACCCTGATTGCGGTCATCGTGTTGTTGACCCTGCTTTGCTTCCTGCCGGTACTGGCGCTTGGGCCAATCGCCGAAGCACTCACTCTGGCCGCTCACTAAGTCCATCGGAGCAATTCCATGAAATCTCATTCCGTGCCAGGCGCCAAGGCGCATGCCATGACTATCGACGCCAGGATGATGCGCCAGGCCGGGTTGGCAGCGTTGGCGAAATTGCACCCGATCAGTGCCGCGCGTAGCCCGGTGATGTTTGTCGTGCTGCTCGGTACTGTGGTGACCGCATGGCTGGCGATCGCCGGTGGCTTTTCCGACCCGTTGTTCGGATTCAACATCGCGGTGTCACTGATTCTGCTCGGCACAGTGCTGTTCGCCAATTTCGCCGAGGCCATTGCCGAAGCGCGTGGCCGCGGTCAGGCGGCCAGCCTGCGCTCTGCCCGCGCCGAGTTGATGGCACGGCGCATACGCGGCGTGCTGGAAGAGAAGGTCTCCGCGTCGCTGCTGCGCAAGGACGACATGGTGCGGGTCAGTGCCGGAGAGACCATTCCTGCTGATGGCGAGATCATCAAGGGCATCGCCAGCATCAACGAGTCTGCGGTCACCGGAGAATCAGCGCCGGTGCTGCGCGAGGCCGGCACCGATCGCTCTGGCGTGGTTGGCGGCACCAAAGTGCTGACCGATGAAATCGAAGTGCGCGTGTCCAGCGATCCAGGGCACAGTTTTCTTGATCGCATGATTGCGCTGGTTGAAGGTGCGTCGCGGCTGAAGACACCAAACGAATTGGCTCTGACCGTATTGCTGTCGGCGATGACGTTTGCATTTCTGGTGGTGGTGGTGGCATTGCCGTTCATTGCAAAATTCGTTGGCGCAGAAGTGGGCGCGGTCACCTTGATCGCGTTGCTGGTGTGCCTGATCCCCACCACGATCGGCGGCTTGTTGCCAGCGATTGGTATTGCCGGCATGAATCGAGCGCTCGAAGCCAATGTCATTGCCAAGTCAGGCAAGGCCGTTGAACTCGCTGGCGACATCGACATCCTGCTGCTGGACAAAACCGGCACGATCACGCATGGCGATCGGCAGGCCACCGAATTCATGGCGTTGGCGGGTGTCGACAAGGCGCGTCTGCGCGACAGCGCGTTGCTTGCGTCACTCGCCGATCCAACGCCCGAGGGTAAATCTGTAGTCGCCCTGGCGCGCAAACTCGGTTGCACGCTGGAGGACCCGGTCGATCCGCACTACATCTCCTTCAGCGCGCAGACGCGCATGTCCGGTGTCGATCTTCCTGGCCCTCGCCAGATCCGGAAGGGCGCGGCGGATGCGGTGCTGCGCTGGGCGCGCGCCCAGGGTGGCACCGAGGCCACGACCGAATTGAACGCGTGGGTCGAACAGGTTGCGCGTGCTGGCGGCACACCGCTGGTGGTCACTGAAGGCGCACATGTGCTTGGCGTCATCGCACTCTCCGATGTCGTCAAGCATGGTGTCCGTGAGCGCTTCGCGCGGTTGCGCCTGCTCGGCGTCAAGACGGTGATGATCACTGGCGACAACCCGATCACCGCCGCCGCCATTGCTGCCAGCGCCGGTGTCGATGATTTCATTGCCGAGGCCACACCCGAACAGAAACTGCAGCGCATCCGCGACGAGCAGGCGCTGGGCAAGCTGGTGGCAATGGTCGGCGACGGCACCAATGACGCGCCTGCGCTGGCGCAGGCCGATATTGGTCTGGCGATGAACGCGGGCACGCAGGCCGCCAAGGAAGCCGGCAATATGGTGGATCTGGATTCCGACCCGGCCAAACTGTTGGCCGTGGTTGAGATCGGCAAGCAGCTACTCATCACGCGCGGGGCGCTCACGACGTTCTCCATGGCCAACGATGTGGCCAAATATTTCGCCATCATCCCGGCCGTGTTCGCGGCGCAGTTGCCGGCACTGGCGGCGTTGGATGTGATGCAGCTGTCGAGCCCGACCAACGCGGTGCTGGCGGCGCTGATCTTCAACGCGCTGGTCATCCCTGCACTCATTCCACTGGCACTACGCGGGGTCAAGTTCACGCCCAGCAGCGCTTCCGCACTGCTGCGGCGCAATCTGCTGGTCTACGGCCTCGGTGGCGTATTGTTGCCATTCATCGGCATCAAGTTGATCGACATCGTGCTTGCAGCACTGATTGGAGCCTGAGACATGAATACCCAACTCAATACCGTAACACCCGATGACACTGGTGCCGGTTGGCTGGTCGCCGCACGGTTTTCGCTGGTCTTCATCGTGCTCACCGGGCTGATCTTTCCGGTGTTGACTGCGCTGGCTGGAGAACTGCTGTTTCCCACGCAGGCGCATGGCAGCATGATCGAACGCGACGGGCGTATCGTCGGCTCAGCGCTGGTGGCACAGCCGTTCGCCGCCGACAACTACTTTCATCCACGACCATCCGCAGCCAACTACGATCCGCGCGCCCTCGCCGGCAGCAATTTGGCTCCGAGCAACCCGGCACTGCAGGAACGCATCAGTGCATCCAGCGCGGCCGTTTCCGCGGCGGAGGGCGTGCCGGCCAATACGCTGCCGGTGGACATGGTCACTGCCTCAGGATCCGGCATCGACCCGCATATCAGCCCCGCAGCCGCGCGTTTGCAAGCGGCCCGCGTCGCGCGCGCGCGCGCGCTCGAACTGAGTCAGGTACAGTCGTTGATTGATGCACACACGCAGTCTGCGACCTTCGGCTTCCTCGGACAGGCGCGGGTGAATGTGCTGCAATTGAACCTCGCCCTCGACGCAGCGCAGCGATGAAGCCATGACCGCCGACCGCTCTGCACAGGCTGACGCACTCCTCGGCCCCTTGCAGCGCGAGCGCGGCGGCCAGCTCAAGGTTTTTCTGGGTGCCGCCCCGGGCGTTGGCAAGACGTACAGCATGCTCAGCGCAGCGCGCGAACTGCGCCGGCAAAATGTGGACGTCGTCGTCGGCCTGGTGGAAACCCATGGCCGGGTGGAAACCCAGGCGTTGGTCGAAGGTCTTGAATTGCTGCCGCGTAAAACCATCGACTACAAGGGCCGCGAGCTGACCGAGCTGGACCTGGATGCCCTGCTCGCGCGCAAACCACGCGTGGCGATCATCGACGAACTG
>JANMSL010000290.1:0-2463 GCA_031389245.1 Lysobacterales bacterium
CCGCCCAAGCCTGCGGTAGTTGAGGAACCGACTCGCGATGAGCCTGCACCCGCCCCGCCACCGTTTCTTGCGGATCCCACGCGCCCGCGCAGTGCGACCAACTATCGCGCGGAGCCTCCGGTAACCCAGCCCGAACCTGAAGCGCCAGTCGAAACCGCCCCAATCGTAGAAGCGGAGGTTGTGCCGGAGTCCCCGCCAGTAGCCGAAACCGCGCCCGAGCCATTGCCCGCGACGGTGATTGAAAATGCGCCAGTAACGGAAACTGTTCCGAACGCTGTTCCGGAGACCATGGAGTCGCAACCATTGCCGGAACCGGCCATCGTCGAAGCTCAGCCGCTGCCGGAACCGCAGCCGGCACCCGCACCTTCGCTCGCGACTCCCGAGCCGACGCCCGCGACCCCTGAGCCAGCCGAAGAATTGCCCGCGGAAAGTATTGTGGAGCAGGCCCCGGAACCGAGTGCCGAGACCGTGCTGGAAACCGCCGCAGAACCGGAGCCCACGCCCGAACCGGTGGTGACGCACACGTCCGCAGCGCCGGAGACATCCGAGCCGGTGACCGTGGAAGCAATGCCGGAACCGGAACCGGAGTCCGCGTCCGAACCCGTGGCCGAGACATCAGCGCAATCACCGCCGGTTGTTCAACCCGAGTCTGCGCCAACCCCCGATTCAACAGCCAGATCGGTTGCGCGGGCACCGGCGCCGCAGGCTTCCGGCGGCAAGCTGTACCTCGCCAGTCTGCAAGGGGCACGTGCGTTTGGAAAATTGCCGCCGGCGCATTTTACGCTGCAACTCGCACACGCTTCGTCGGCCGAGGGCTTTCCAGAATTGATCCAGCAAATGGGTATCGATTTTCGCCAGTGCTATGTGCTGCGCGTGCGCCGCGATGGCGGCGACTGGTGGGTACTTGCCTATGGCAGCTTTGAGGATGTCAACGCTGCCAAGGCCGCCTTGGTCGATGTGCGACCGGCGCCCGGTATGACTGCGGTATGGCCGCGTCGCATTGGCTATCTTCAGGGCGAGTATCAGCCTTAGGGATGGCCTGAGTCAGCCACCACTTTAGCCCTCGCCACACTGCTTATTGCTTGCCAACCTCCAAAAAACCTGTGGTTATTCGCCCCCTGACTCAGGGGGCTGTCTAGGCTCCGAACTTGTTCAGGGGTTCCTTGGCCGAACCGGGGTAACGGGCCTGCTGGCGACTGCGCAACGTGGCATCCTGTAAAAAAATCGCGCCCGGGTGCGCTCCTACTTCAGTGCAAGGATGTTCGATGAGTTCTGTTTCCGCATCACTGAGCAATGACCGTTTTCTGCGCGCGCTGCGCCGCCAGCCAGTAGAACAGACGCCGGTCTGGATCATGCGCCAGGCTGGGCGCTATCTACCGGAATACCGCGCCACGAGGACGCGCGCCGGCTCGTTCATGAAACTATGTCAGACACCTGAACTGGCCTGTGAAGTCACTTTGCAGCCGTTGGCACGCTTCCCACTGGACGCAGCGATCCTGTTCTCTGACATTCTGACTGTCCCGGACGCCATGGGTCTGAGTCTTTCCTTCGTCGAAGGTGAGGGACCGCGGCTGGCCAACCCGCTGCGCACGCGCGCAGACATCGACAAGCTCAGCGTGCCGGATATCGGCAGTTCGCTGCGCTACGTCACCGACGCGGTCAGTTTGATCCGTCGTGAATTGAATGGTCGCGTGCCGCTGATCGGATTCTCCGGCAGCCCATGGACGCTGGCCTGCTACATGGTCGAGGGTAGTGGATCCGAGCACTTCGCATTGGCCAAGTCGCTGTTGTGGGACGATCCGGCCAGTGCGCACCGTTTGCTCGATGTGCTGGCGCGTTCGGTGACTGCTTATCTGCAAGCGCAGATCGATGCCGGCGCCCAGGCACTGATGATTTTCGATACCTGGGGCGGCGCGCTCGGAGTCGGGCACTATCGTGAATTTTCGTTGCGCTATATCGCGCAGATCGCCGACGCTCTGGTACGCGGTGAAGGCGAGGCGCGGGTGCCTCTCATCGTTTTCAGCAAAGGTTGTGGCCACTCGCTGGAGCAACAGGCCGACATTGGCGCAGATGGCATTGGCCTGGATTGGACCACTGCACTGGCGGATGCACGTATCCGGATTGGCGCGCGCGTCGCCTTGCAAGGCAACGTCGATCCGGTGGTGCTGTATGCATCGGAAGCCGCGGTGCGCGCCGAAGGCAAACGTGCCGTGCACGAGTTTGGCCGTCATCCCGGACACGT
Organism: Lysobacterales bacterium; assembly: GCA_031389245.1. Taxonomy (GTDB): domain Bacteria; phylum Pseudomonadota; class Gammaproteobacteria; order Xanthomonadales; family Ahniellaceae; genus 0-14-3-00-62-12. The sequence continues at coordinate 2,243 of JANMSL010000290.1, forward strand.
CTTCAATCTCGGTCACGGCATTCATCCCGGAATCAATCCGGAACGACTGGGCGCGTTGATCGAGTCAGTTCACACCGAAAGCCGTGCATTGTTTGCACACGGGGAGTAAGGGCGGCGAGTTGCTCCCGACGCGTGCTTCGCTACGCCAGCGATACAGGCAGTGCGACTCGCCCCGCTGCTGCAGGTTCAATAACTTTGCGGCGGAACGCCGCACCACCAGC
>JANMSL010000774.1:0-13367 GCA_031389245.1 Lysobacterales bacterium
TCGACCGCATCGTCGCCGATGCCCGCCGCCAGGCCGAGCAACGTCAGTTGGGCTACCGCGAACGTGCGCTCAAAATGTATCCTTGGATTTGTGGCCGCTGTGCTCGCGAGTTCGACCGCAACAACCTGCATGAACTCACTGTGCACCATCGCAACCACAACCACGATGACAACACGCCGGATGGAAGCAACTGGGAGCTGCTGTGTCTTTACTGTCACGACAACGAGCATTCGCGCTACATCGATAATCATGGCAGCGAACCGCCCGGCAGCACTGGCCGGGTCGAAGCGGCAACCTCCAACCCATTCGCACAGCTGCGCACGCTGCTCGATACGCGAAAATAGACGGGTTACCGGAATTCGCGGGTTGCGCGCTGCACAAAGTTGCGTGGATGCGCTTGGCCAAGGGTAGAATCCAGCAACGCGACCGGAGAGCATGCGATTGGACCTGCGTCACCGCTACCTTCTGCGTGCCACGCTCGGCCCCGGAGTTCTGCTCGTGGTTGTGGCATCGGCGTATTTCGCCATCGAAGTCTATGGCCTGCAGTCGGCGGTCGAACTGCGTTGGCTGGGGGTGGTGGCGCTGTTCGCTTGTTTGCTGATGCTGTTCCTGTTGTTGCGACTGGAGAATGCGGCAGACGAACGTGCCACGGTCCGCGACCGCGAGCGCAATCTGGTCGAGCAGCAGCGCGCGTTCGACCGATTGCACTCGGGCATCAGCGGGCTCCGCCGCGATCCCGGAAAGACACGTTGGCTGCAACTCGCGGAGCAAAATCGGATAACCGACGCCGCAATTATCGCGGGCTGGGAACTGCGCTATCAGGAGTTGCTCGCCCACCCGAGTCGAAAGGCTTGGGCCACCGAGGCACTGAAGGGACGATTCCCTAGCGACGCAGAGATAGATTACGAATTGCACCCGCATTTACTTCTGACCTGCATCCACCTGCAACCCATCGAATCGGCGATTCGCAAGGCGGGAATTTATTGCAGCGCACTTTCGCCGATCAGCATCGTCACCTTCGCCAGCCTGCACGCCTCCAAAGCCAGGCGCCACTATTCGCTGCCGAGTTTCATCGAATGGGAGACAACGGGTGTTTCGGCAATCAATCCCGACACATCAGCGCTGGTCTGCCGCCAATGCGGATCGCGCATCCAATCCGGGGCCGGAGAGCCGTTCCCCCCTTGATCAACCGCTGCCAGGCTTGCGACTGGGTAACGCGCGTTTTTCAGTAGCGCGCCTGGATCAACTGGGCCTGACCTGGACGACGCCACAACAGGTATAGATTGCCGTAATCGGCATCGCCAATCGCCGCCACCGCAGGGCCACCCAAGGCCTCGATGATTGCCGGTACTGTGTTGCTGTGACCGACCACCAGAACCACGTCGGCTTTGTGCTTGCGCACCGCAGCCGCGACTTGGTCCACGTGTCCGTCAGCCGGGCCGGCATTTGTGTCAACGACTGTGGGGGTTAGCTTCAACGCTGCAGCCAAGGGCGTGGCAGTGGCACGCGTACGCTGCCATTCGGTGGTGATGATGCCCGCAACGTTGGCATGTGCCAGCACATGGCGCAGTGACTGCGCGCGTGCCTCTCCGACACTTGTCAACCCCGGATCGCTGCCTTTATCGAGCGCTTTTTCTGCATGGCGCACGAGTATCACCAGCTGCTCGGCATTCGATCCGGATATCACGGCGCCGACTTCTGCCGCAGCCCATGTTGAGGATTGTGCAGCGGCGAGTGCGACCCACATCGCCAGGTGGGCGAGCAATTTCATTGGCCAAACTCCTTACAAGAATAGGCAATCAGCAGGAACTTGAAACCTCGGGGCGCAGGGACTGCAGGCAGATCTTTGCCGCCTGGCATTGCCGCGTTCCAAGTGCATGCATGGACCGACCTCTGATAAAAAAACGGAAGCGGCAGGCCGCTTCCGTTTAGTTCAACTGGTCGGGAAAAAGCGCCCCGGCCTATGTCAGTTGGTGTGGGTGTGCTTGTCCAGGAACGCTTCCATCGCGGTGTACAGGTTGACCTGATTCTTGAAGTCGTAGAAGCCATGGCCTTCCTTGGGCGCCACGATGGTCTTCTCTGGTGGCTTGCCCGCCTTGGTCAAGGCGTTCAGCAGTGCCTTGTACTGCGTGATCGGCACACGGCGGTCCTTCGCGCCCTGCACCAGCATCACCGGAATATTGATCTTGTCGGCGTTGTAGGCAGCCGACTGGGCCTCCTGCTCGGCACGGGTTTCCGGCATGACGCGCTTGAGGAATTTGCGTCCCGATTCCTGCTCCGGGATGTCGCCATCGGTAAACATCATCGGCAGGCTGTAGACACCGACATAACCGATGGTGCAGGCGTACTTGGTGGGTTCGCGCACCACCGTCTGCAGGGCAGCATAGCCTCCGTACGAAGCACCATAAGTGCAGATGCGCTTGCTGTCAGCAATGCCCTGTTTGATTGCCCAATCCACCGCATCGGTCATGTCGTTGATCATCGTCGTACCCCAGTTGCGGTAACCCATTCTCTCGAACGCGCTGCCGTAACCACCCGAACCACGGAAATTTATTTGCAGCACTGCGTAGCCGCGGTTGGCGAGGAACTGAATTTCGGGATTGAAGCCCCATTGGTCACGGGGGCCGTGTGGCCCGCCATGCGGATGAAAGATCAACGGAAGGTTCTTGCCACCGCCGCCTTTGGGAAGGGTGAGGTACCCGTGCAGCTTGACGCCATCGCGAGCGGTGACTTGAATCGGCTCCATGTTCGCCATTTCATCGGGCTTGATCCAACTCATGTTGGACAACAAAAAGCGCGCCTTTCCGGACTCGCGATCAAACATGTAGAAAGAGCCGGGATCGATATCGCTGGCGGCACGGAACAGGATGTATCTGCCGTCTTCGCTGATCCCGCGAAAGCTGACAACGTGATCGGGAAACGCATTGATCAGACCGGCATAGGCCTTGGATTCGGGGTGATCCTTGTTGACAAAGTCGTAATGCGGTACACCATCCACATAAAGCACTGCAAGCAACTCCTTTTCATCGCTGCTCATCAGATTGCCGCCCGGTTCGACATTGGCGTTCTTGCTGAGCAGAGTCTCTTTGTTGGACTCCGGATCGAGCAACACCGTGCGTGAGGGCTCACCCTTTTCGCTGACGCTCATGTAGACCTTCTTGTTGTCCCGATCAAAGCCCATCGGAATTCGCGATCCACCACCCATTTCGCTCTCGTGAACGGTTTCCCAGGAATCGCCGTTGCGACGCAACGTCTTGGTTTTGAGATCATTCATCGAACCGATCGCGTAACGTACGTTGTGCTCGTGGTCGACAACAAAGCCACCTTGATCGAGCGGCGCAGTTGCCACCGTGCGCGTCTTGCCATCAAACACGTTGAGTTTGAACAGGTAGGATGAATCCACTGAGCGCTGCACCAGAATGCTCTTGTCATCGTCTTTGAGCGTGTCGACTATCTGGTAGAAGCCCCCGTTGGGGATATCGGCGCGATGGGTGCCATCAACATTGCTGGCGAAAACGTCGGCCAGGCCCTGGCGCTGGTCGAAACGTCCCGTCTTTTCGGCGACATACATCAGGAATCTCTCGTTGCTTACCCAGAGCACCCTGGTGATGTGCTTGTTGGTGCCATAGTCCCACTTGCCGACCAGCTTGGTATCGGCCGAAGTCAGCACCGCGAGCCCTGTTCGATCACCCTGGGGCACGGTCACCGCCAGATATTTTCCGTCGGGCGACAAGGTAACGTCAGTGAATTCTGCATCCTTGAAAAAATCTCCGACAGGCACTTCCTTTGCTTGCACGATGGACGCGATCAATAGCGCCATCAGCACCATGGTTTTCCTGAACATTTGCCTCTCCTCGATTGCGATTTTTTAGTGGTCTATCCGGGCGACCAGTAGTCACCCTGGGACATGTGCGTCAAGCCGAATCCCCGGTTACGCCTAGCGGCAGCGCATTGGACGCACAACGGGCCTATTCTACGCCTTTGGTCGGCGACGCAGACGAGACAGTTGTCACCTCGCGACAGTGACGCTGCGCTATCCAACCCATTCGCCGGGTCGGCGGGCGCGCCCAGGGCCAGGCTTCATGTCGATTTACCGCTACGCATAGGCCGCGACGCGTTACGCCGACCTGCCCTAGCACAGACTGACGCGGCGAAGCACACGGACAATGCCGGGACGAAATCAGATTATCGGGTCATTGCATACTGTTGGGCGAACGCCAAGGATGCTGTAACGCCGCGCCTACCTGACGCCATAGGCTAGAAGGCACAGCACAGAATGGCGCAGTCTGGCCGTATCATGCGCGTTCAGCCTAGCAGCTGCCAACAACTGGGCCCCACTTGCCGCGGCTGCATCGGCGCGTACGGGTCGGCTGTGAAAATGGCTCTGGGCTATCGCCGCAACGAGAAATGCGTTCCACCCTTACATCGATATGAATCCACCACTGTTGTCGCCAGCCTTCATTGCATCGGCATGCCGCGTGGATAGTGCGGCAGCGAATCAGCGCATTGGCTGGCGAAAATGTCCCGGGATTGCATCTCATCGATGTGTGGATGGCACGATCTACTAGCAGAAAACACGCCATGCCCATGACCGCTGCCCAGCGCGCGCAAGTGCAGATTCATTTCTGCGTGCTGCTCTGGGGCTTCACTGCCATCCTTGGAAAGCTCATCTCGCTCGCGGCACTGCCGCTGGTGTGGTGGCGCATGCTGATTGTGGTGGCGGTACTTGCCCTGTTGCCGCGCGTCTGGCGCGGGCTGATCGAAATGCCGTTGCGCTTGATTGGCGCCTATGCGGGCATCGGCGTCTTGGTCGCGTTGCACTGGCTCACGTTTTACGGCTCGATCAAACTTTCCAACGCGTCAGTGGCAGCGACTTGCATCTCCCTGGCCACCGTGTTCACAGCGTTGATCGAGCCATGGCTGACCGGGACGCGTTTCTCAAAACGCGAACTGGCGCTGGGCATCGCGGTCCTGCCCGGTGTGGCGCTGGTGGTCGGTGGCGTGGCGCCGGACATGCGCATTGGCATTGCAGTGGGTGCCATCTCGGCAGGGTTCGTGGCGGTATTTGGATCACTCAACAAACGCCTAGTGCATCGCGCCGACGCACTCACCGTCACCGCCATAGAACTCGGCGCCGGTACGCTGGCACTGACCATGCTGGCGCCGGTCATGCCGATTGTTTTTCCCGCATTCGATGGCCACCTGTTCGCGATCCCGGGTGGGCGCGATCTGGCCTATCTGCTGCTGTTGTCGCTGGTCTGCACCTTGCTGCCGTTCTCGTTGTCGCTGATCGCGCTGCGCCACATGAGCGCCTTCAGCGCGCAGCTAGCGATCAATCTGGAGCCGGTCTACGCGATCCTGCTTGCCATCGTGTTGCTTGGCGAACAGCGCGAACTGAGCCCGCAGTTTTATCTCGGTGTGGCGATCATCGTATTGGCGGTGATGTTGCATCCGCTGCTGACGCGGATTGGTCCGCGCCCGGTAGTGACGGATGCCAATCACCTGCCGTAGCTGCTGCTGGAGCGGAATCAGCAGGCTTGCCCGGCCCGCGTTTTGCTACAACATCGGCATATTCAATCCCTGCTCGCGCGCGCAGTCCTGCGCAATTGGGTAACCCGCATCGGCATGGCGCATCACGCCGGTGCCCGGGTCGTTCCACAGTACGCGTGCCAGTCGCTGATCTGCAGCGGCGCTGCCATCGCAGACGATGACCACGCCGCTGTGCTGGCTATAACCCATGCCAACGCCACCGCCATGGTGCAGCGACACCCAGGTCGCGCCACTGGCCACATTCAACATCGCATTCAACAACGGCCAGTCAGAGACTGCATCGCTGCCATCCAGCATGGCCTCGGTCTCACGATTGGGCGATGCGACCGATCCGCTGTCAAGATGGTCGCGGCCAATCACAATCGGTGCGGAAACCTCGCCGTTGCGCACCATTTCGTTGAACGCCAACGCAAGCCGATGCCGATCACCCAGGCCGACCCAACATATTCGCGCCGGCAATCCCTGAAAACTGATGCGTTCACGCGCCATGTTCAGCCAGCGGTGCAGAGACGGGTTGTGTGGAATCAACTCCTTCACCTTGGCGTCGGTCTTGTAGATGTCTTCGGGATCACCACTGAGCGCCACCCAGCGGAACGGGCCGATACCGCGACAAAACAACGGACGCACATAGGCTGGGACGAAGCCGGGGAAATCAAACGCGTTGACACAGCCTTCGTCCTTGGCCATCTGACGAATATTGTTGCCGTAGTCGAAGGTGGGCACGCCCATGCGTTGAAAAGCCAACATCGCCTCGACATGCACGCGCATGGAACGCTTGGCGGCATCGCGGGTGGCGTCGGCATGGCTGACACGCTTTTCAAACCATTCCGCGACGCTCCAGCCGATCGGCAGATAACCGTTCACTGGATCGTGCGCCGAGGTCTGGTCAGTCACCGCATCGGGGCGCACGCCACGACGTACCATTTCAGGCAGGATCTCCGCAGCATTGCCCAGCAATGCGATCGAAAGCGCCTTGCCTTCCCGGGTGTAGTGCGCGATGCGCGCCAGCGCGTCATCGAGGTCACTCGCCTGCTCGTCGACATAGCGCGTACGCAGGCGCATATCGATACGCGACTGTTGGCATTCGATGTTCAGTGAGCAGGCGCCAGCAAGCGACGCTGCCAACGGCTGTGCGCCGCCCATGCCACCGAGGCCGGCGGTGAGTATCCACTTTCCGCGAAGGTCACCGGCGTAATGCTGGCGTCCCATTTCGACGAAAGTTTCGTAGGTGCCCTGGACGATGCCCTGCGAACCGATGTAAATCCAGCTGCCAGCCGTCATCTGGCCATACATCATCAGGCCCTTGCGATCGAGTTCGTGGAAGTGCTCCCACGTCGACCAGGCCGGCACCAGGTTTGAGTTGGCCAGCAGCACGCGAGGGGCATCCGCATGCGTCTGAAAGATGCCCACTGGCTTTCCGGACTGGATCAGCAAGGTCTGGTTGTCGTCCAGCGCGCGCAGGGATTTGAGAATGGCATCGTAGCTCGCCCAATCACGCGCTGCCCGGCCGATGCCACCATAGACCACCAGCTCGGCCGGATTCTCGGCAACGTCAGGATCCAGATTGTTCTGGATCATCCGATAAGCTGCCTCGGTAAGCCAACTCTTGCAGCTGAGCACGTTGCCGCGTGGGGCGCGGATCACGCGTGATGGGTCGTTGCGCAAATTGGCTGCGGACATGGGATGGGCCGGTGCGAGGGAGATGCTGATTATCGCATTGGTGTACGCGGCCACGTCAGCCCCAGGTCTGTCAGTTGTGAATAATTGGTCGGAATTGTGCGGCGAGCCTGGGGCAGATGAAGCGTTTCCCGTGGATTGCTGACTGCGGCAGCAAGCATGGGCCGGGCGCGCAGTTTCCCTGATCGCCGCACCCCGGCATTGATGTCCGAAAACGGCGAGCATGCGACGCAGCTTGGTGGCAGGATACACGGCATGAACTCGCCACTGACTTCCCTCGACCCGCGCATTTGCGACCAGGCACGGCGTTCGCGCGACGCGCGCTTCGACGGTCTGTTTTTCACCGCGGTCATCAGCACGCGAATCTATTGTCGTCCGGTTTGCCCAGCGCCGACGCCAAAACCGCAGAACATCCAGTATTTTCACAACGCTGCCGCGGCGGAAGCTGCGGGATTTCGGCCCTGCCTGCGCTGTCGTCCCGAGCTGTCGCCAGGAAGCGCCCAGTGGCGGCGTGCCGATGATCACGTCGCGCGTGCGCTGCGCGCAATCAACGAGGGCGCACTGCATGACGGTGGACTGGAAGCGGTCAGTGCGAGGCTGGGCATCGGTACCCGGCAGTTGCGCCGGCTGTTTGCGCAGACCTTCGGCACATCGCCGATTGCGGTGGCAACAACGCAAAGATTGCTGTTCGCCAAGCAACTGATCTCGGAGACGCGCATGCCGATGACTCAAATCGCAATGGCATCCGGCTTTGGCAGCCTGCGGCGATTCAATGCTGCGTTTCAGACGGCCTATCGCATGCCTCCCAGTCGCCTGCGCGCGGTCGAACCAACGCAGTCGGAAGATGTGTTGCGGCTGCGTCTGGGCTACCGGCCTCCGTTCGATTTTGGCAGCTCGCTTGCGTTCCTGCGCCAGCGCGCGATCCCCGGCATCGAGACGATCGACGACCGGTGTTATCGCCGCGATCTGATTCTGTCCAAAGGACCGGCATGGTTTGAGGTGCGCCAACTCGCTGGCGCACACGCGCTGCAAGTCACCGCGCACAACATCACAGCGTTGGACCTGGCCGATGCGGTGCGTCGGATCCGCCGATTGTTCGACCTGGATGCTGACCCGGCCAGTGTCGAATCGGTGCTACGCGAAGACGCGCTGTTCCGCGGGCGAAACGCGTTCACTGCAGGCTTACGCATTCCCGGCGGCTACGACGGCTTCGAAGTCGCGGTACGCGCAGTATTGGGGCAACAAATCTCGGTCGCTGCGACCACGACCTTTGCGCGTCGACTGGTTGCCACATTTGGTCAGTCCAGCGTTGCCGAGGATGGCAACTGCGCGCAGCGTTTTCCGTCACCGGCAGAGCTGTCCGACGCCAACCTCGAATCAATCGGTATCATTCGCAGCCGTGCGCATGCTTTGCGTAGCATGTCGCGTGCGATCGCGGACGGACGCGTACATTTCCAGGCTGAGCAGACGCTGGATGCTTTCGTGTCGAGCTGGACTGCACTTCCCGGCATTGGCGACTGGACCGCCCACTACATTGCAATGCGCGCGCTCGGCCATCCCGATGCGTTTCCGGCCGGTGATCTGGTCCTGCGCAGGCAGGCGTCGCCCAATGCACCTGCGTTGACGGAAAAATCCCTGCGCACTCGCGCTGAGCGCTGGCGTCCATGGCGCGCCTACGCGGTCATCCAACTTTGGTCACGAGCGAGCAAACCATGAACAGCCCCAGCATCCGTGCGATCAGCATGATCGATAGCCCTGCAAGCAAGTCCATCACCTGGTTCGATACGATTTCCTCGCCGGTAGGTGACTTGCTGTTGGCGGTGCGCGATGACCGCGTGCTGCATATCGGTTTTGCCGAGGAGCGGCATCCACACCTGCGTCAAGGTCAATGGCGACAAGATGCGGAGCGCGTCAGTAACGCGCGCCAGCAGCTGCAGGAATATTTTTCTGGCCGACGTCAACACTTCGAGCTCGACCTGTTGCCGATCGGCACCGAGTTTCAACAACGAGTCTGGTCCGAACTGGCGCGCATACCTTACGCGCAGACCATCAGCTACGGCGAGTTGGCCAGGCGCATCGGCAATGCCAAGGCGATGCGCGCAGTCGGTCTGGCCAACGGTCGCAATCCGCTTCCCATCATCGTGCCTTGCCATCGGGTGATCGGCGCCAATGGCAGCCTGACCGGCTTCGGTGGTGGCATCGAACGCAAGCGCTGGCTGCTTGAACACGAGTCACGCGTTGTGGCGTGAAGGGTACGGCGGGGACGGGCGATCCAAAGCCACGAAAGTGTCCGTCGACGTCGCAATATTTGTCGCGCCCGGGTGCGCTCCTACGGTCACGGCCGCAGTCCAGATCGCGGCCAAGTCAGACCCTACATTTTTTCGGCGAGTTGGTGCATGGCGCGGCGATAGTCAGCGGCAATACGTTCGCGGTCGCGATGCTTTCCATCGCGCACCAACCAATTGCCCGCGACTATGACGTCACGCACCAGCGGCACATTGCCGGAGAAGAGCCAGGTGTCCATCAAGTGTTCGGCACCGCGTGCGGCAAGCAGCGGATGCTGGTCGTCGAGCACCATCAGACCGGACCAGCATTGGTGATCGAGCGTGGTATCCGTCGCAGCGACAGCACGGCCCGCAGCGCGCAACCCACCGCGCCAGGCCGCTGCAAACAGACGTTCGCCAACGCTGACTTGCGTTGCTCCCACTGCAATGTTGCGACGCTGCGCGCGCAAGCGTTGTCCATACTCCAGCCAGCGCAGCTCCTCCACTGGCGAGATCGATACGTGACTGTCCGAACCAATCGCCATGCTACCTCCGGCATCGAGAAACGCCTTCAATGGGAACAGACCATCGCCCAGATTTGCTTCGGTGGTTGGACAGATGGCAACGGTCGCGCCGCTGCGCGCAATGCCCGCTACCTCGGCGTCATTGATGTGGGTCGCATGTACCAGGGTCCAACGGCGGTCGACATCGGCCTGATCAAGCAGCCACGCCACCGGTCTGTGTCCACGCAATTTGAGACACTCGTCGACTTCCGGCATCTGCTCGGCGATATGCACGTGGATCGCGCGCGCGTGTCCGCGTTCGGCATCCAGTACCGTATGCATCGCTGCTTCCGAAACAGCGCGCAGCGAATGCAACGCCATGCCGACGCCGAGCGCGTCGTTTTCTTCACCGCGCAGTATCTCGAGTAGGCGAAGGTAGGCATCGACGGAATGTCCAAAACGCAGCTGACGCGCACTGAGCGCGCTGCCGTCGAAACCGCCGGTCATGTACAGCACCGGCAACAACGTCATCCGGATTCCGGTGTCACGCGCCGCCGCAATCAGCGCGCGTGACAGTTCCGCCGGATCGGCATACGGCACTCCATTGGGCTGGTGGTGCAAGTAGTGAAACTCGCAGACCGATGTGTAGCCCGATTCCAACATCTCGACATAGAGCTGGGCGGCGATTGCCCGAAGTTCATCTGGCCCAACGCAGCCGGCAAACCGATACATGGTGTCACGCCATGTCCAGAAGCTGTCGTCCGCGCGGGTTTGGCGCTCGGCCAACCCCGCCATCGCGCGCTGGAATGCGTGCGAATGCGCGTTGCACAAACCCGGCAGGACAAAGCGACCAAGACGGGTGGTGGCAGCAGTCGCGGCAGCGGAAAGATTCGCCTCTGGCGTACCCGTCAATGCAATGCGCGCATCGGGTACAAATCCCGATTCGGTCCACAAATGATCAGCGCTGTATGGGTTCATCATGCGGGGTTTTGGGTGCGACCTATATATTCGCACAAGCCTGAGCCTGCATCGCGTCAGCGCCCTCGATAGACTCTGGCCAATTAGGGGAATAGAACCATGAAGACCGGACGCGCGCGCTGGGATCAATTGCTGCTGAACTGCCGCGTTGTCAACGCGCTCGCCGATGGCAGCGGCTACAGCACGATCGAATCGTGCGCGATCGGCATTGCTGGACACCAAATCGTTTTCGTCGGAACGCCGGACGCGCTGCCAGTGGCAGCGGTCGATGCTGCAGAAAGCATGCTGGATTTGGACGGCGCATTGGTCACATCGGGGCTTATCGACTGCCATACGCACCTGGTGTTCGCCGGCAACCGCGCTGATGAATTCGAACTTCGGCTGCAGGGCGCGAACTATCAGGAAATCGCTCGCGCCGGCGGCGGTATCAATGCCAGCGTGCGGGCTACATGCGCGGCTTCTTTCGACGAACTGTTTGCGCAATCGCTGCCGCGAGCGCGCGAGTTGCTGCGCGACGGCGTTACCTGTATCGAAATCAAGTCTGGCTACGGGCTGGAACTGGAAAGTGAGCGACGCATGTTGCAAGTGGCCCGTCGCATCGGCACCGAGCTTGGCATCACCGTCAGCAGCACATTTCTTGGATTGCACGCAGTTCCATCAGAATTTTGCGATCGGCGCGACGCGTATGTAACGCAGGTGATCGATACATGGCTGCCCGCCCTGCATGCAGAAGGTCTGATTGACGCGGTGGACGCCTTTTGTGAAGGCATCGGCTTCACTCCGACGGAAACACGGCGGCTGTTCGAGAAAGCAAAGTCGCTGGAAGTGCCAGTGAAGCTGCATGCGGACCAATTGTCGGACCTTGGCGGTGCTGCCTTGAGCGCCGAGTTTGGCGGTTGGTCGGCCGACCACATCGAGTACACCACGTCAGCCGCGGTAGCAGCGATGGCAGCGCGTGGCACCGTCGCCGTGCTGCTGCCGGGCTCATTCTATTGCCTCAGAGAAACGCAATTGCCGCCGATCGCGGCGCTGCGCGCGCACGCTGTGCCTATGGCGGTTTCGACCGATCTCAATCCAGGCACTTCGCCCTTGTGCTCACTTCGCCTGGCAATGAATTTGGCTTGCACACTGTTTCGTCTGACGCCTGCGGAAGCTTTTGCCGGGACGACATTGCATGCAGCGCGCGCGCTCGGCATGGCGCATCGCAAGGGTCGCCTTGCAGCGGGCTATGACGCAGATCTGGCAGTTTGGCAACTCAGCAGTCCAGCGGAGCTGAGCTACTGGATCGGCGCTGGCGGTCCCAGCCGCGTTTGGGCAATGGGAAAAGAATTGCGCGGGATTAGCATCCCTTAGAACGCAATGAGGCCCCGAAGGGCCCCGCGCTGCCATCAAGGCAGGTACCGTTTACGCGCGATGCGCGTTCAGACTTTCTTCTTCGCCGGCGCTTTTTTGGCAGCTGCTGGCTTGGCAACCGTCTTGGTCGCTGCTGCGGGCTTCACCACAGCTTCTTTCTTTTCCGAATGCGGTCGCGAGTTGCCATAGCTACGAATCGAAATCTTGCCCTTTCGGGTCTTGCGGTCACCCTTGCCCATCTTGTTGCTACTCCGGAGATTCTTGGGTTGCGAAGGCTAGCAGCAAACGTGCATCAATCAATGGCTGGACCGGCGGAATTGACCACGCCATTACCCCGCCAGAGCTTCCAAATCGCCCGCGCATCAGCGTAAGTGCGCACCAAATGGCGATTGAGGGCGTGCGCGCCACCGAGGCAGAGCCCGCCTGCGGCCATCACCACGGCGTGGGCTACCGGTCGATCGTGCATGGAAACGCCGACAATCAGCAGCACGACCGCAGCCAAAAACAGGCTAAATACCGGATAACGGCCGCTTCGCGACACACCACTGCTGAGTACGGCTGCGCCAAAGATCAGCGCAAAAGTGACGAACCAGCGCTCATACGCGTGATTGCCCAACACCTCAACTGCAACGAGCGGCAACGCCACCGCAGCGATTGGCAAAAATGCGCAATGCACCGCGCAGACAAGGGCCGCAGCCGACCCGAAGGCATCAAGCTTTGGCAACCAGCGCGCGTGCGCATGCGGGTGCGAGTGATGGGGACAGGACCGAGGGGGCATGATTCAATCCAAAAGCAAACGTGCGAAGAGTATGAGCAAAGGAGTTCTGGCGACCGGTCAGGACTGAGCCGACACCGATGCAATACTATAACATCTCTTCGCGGGCCAACAAGTGACCGCGAAAAGATGTGGCGCTCGCATCAGAGTGCCTCTTGTCGTCTTCATCTCGCACGTTTCTGAGACTCCGCGCTGCGTGATTGGCGAATCCTCGACGCGGACGCCAGATGCAAGAACGTTGGTTTGCATGGATAAGTGAGCGTCCAA
>JANMSL010000782.1:0-4105 GCA_031389245.1 Lysobacterales bacterium
CCAACACCATTAGCAAGCACGACAGTGCTATTGGCGGCCGGCTGATAGCTGAACTGTGCCTGCGGCGTGTTCAGTCCGACGCGGATCACGCCCAGGCCACTGGGTGCAGTGCAGCTCGGAGGAGGGCCGCCCAAACCCGAGCATTCGATCGCGCCGTTGTCGAGTGCAAAATCGTGGCTGCCGCCCGGAGTCGCGGGCGAAATCGCAAAACTGATCTCGCAATAGCGAACCAGTGCACTGGTCAACGGCGAGCCGCTGCCCGGAGAAATGATGCGCGCGCGGCCAGCGACTGGCAGCAGGCACAGCGCGCCATTGCGCGGTGTCAGCTGCGCGGTGAAGCGCGTGGCGTCGTAGGTAAACTCCACTTGGGTATCGGTGGTCTCGCCATCGCCACGAAAGCCAACGAACAACAGCGGAGCGGTCTGGCTGCCGGGTGCTCCCGCCACGGCGGGTGAGGCGAACTCGTATTGCCCCGCCACGCAAACACTACCACCGTGAAGGAGTATTACCAGCATCAGTACGCGCGCATTCATGGGCTCGAGTTTCCGTAGCTCTGATAGCAGATTAATATTACCTTCAATTGTGATGTGAGACGTTGCAGTCAGTTTCGTATGCTTAGTTTCGACGCCGACGCTGGTGCACTGCCCCGCGCCTATCCCAAGCAATTGCCTGTGCTGGGCAGGTTTATAATCTTCCTTCCGCTTGGAGCGGAACCACTCTGCATGAATTCGAGTTCCGACATCGCACTGCGCAGCGGCGCGCAACCCACTTGTCTGGCGCTCCTGGGCGCTCGCACCAATTTTGCCGCGGATTGCGTGACAGGCGACACCGCGGCCAGGTCAATCTGTGTGATGACAGCTGCGCCGGCACCTTCAGCCAATATCAAGCGGCTCAGGTCGCTGGCTGGCGAATGGAGCAAAAGCATGGGCAGTTTCGCTCGATGAAGAGTGCCGCTCACGGTCGGCGCGACTGGTTCCTGTATGTACTCGAATGCACCGGCGGCACCCTATATACCGGAATAAGTACCGATGTGGCACGTCGCTTCGAACAGCATCGAAACGGCAAGGGTGCGCGTTACACCCGCGCACGACCTCCTCTGCGTGTGCTTGCGAGTTTTCAATTCGATTCGCAATCACAGGCGCTCAAGGCTGAGATTGCCTTCAAGAAATTGCGACCGCTGGACAAACGCAAGTGCTGCGAGGATGCATCAATCGCAATAGCCGAGGCCCGCGAACATTACGGCGACGCAGCGACACCGTGACCGGGCAAAGCACTCTCCGTGTTGGGCAACGTTCAATTTCCCGCCTCCGAAAAGCTCAACCCGCACTAAGCTGAGAGCAGATCGTCCACTGCAGCGAGCAGAACGCGCAAGGGTTCCAAACCGGTTTGACGATGGCGGGCGGCGGCTTGCTCGGCTCGCTGAGTAAAGCCCGGTTCCGCCAACAGCCTGCGCATGGGCGAAAGAAAATCCGCAGAGGTGAGCGGAGGCATGACCATAAGGCTGGTGCCAAGGCGTTCACCCATGCGTGACGTCAGGAATTGCTCGGTGTGCAGTGGCATCAACAGCGTCGGCTTGCCAAATTGTGTGGCCAATCCATGCACGCCGCCGCCATGGCTGATCACCAGATGGGCTTGCACAAGCACTTGGTTCAGATCGAACGGCACGGTGCCATAGCGGATGTGTGCGGCCTGTGGCAGTTTCGCCATATCGACGCTGTCGACAAAGCAAAGGATGGAGAGTGCCTGCTGGCGCACGAGCGCGCCGAGCAGCCGTTCGGCATGTGCGTATTCCGAGCGCAGGTAAACAAAGACACGTTGCGCACTGGCGGCTTGTGGCCAATCCGCTTCGACGCCACCGACCGCCTGGTGCCCGATGTAATGCACGGCTGCGCGCGGACCGAACGGATCGAGTTCGGGCAAACAGCGCAACAACTGCCTGGTTGCTGCAAATGCTTCTGGCAGATCGACCGCCGCTGCCAGGCCGAATTCGCTGCGGGCCATATTGACGTGATCGAGAAGGAGCGCCGCGCGCTCGGCCGTAGCGGTCGTATCGGCACGCTCCCAGTCGCGAAACATCGACCACGCACACGCATCGGTAGCATGAAAGTAGCCGTCGTAATTGAGTAGCGGTGCCAGCCCCTGAGTGGCTGCCAGGGTCATTGGCGCTGCATCGGTGACGATGAGATCGGGGCTGAGTAACTTCACCAGACCACGCCAGGCGCGAAACTGCGCGCGCACGGTCTCGGCCGAGTGGCCGCCCGATTCGAACCACAGCACGTCCGAGAGCGCATTCATCTGCCGTGGCTGCTGTAGCAGGCCGGGAAAAAATGGTGCCGAGAGCAGCGTGTGCGCACTACCGTCAAAGGCGCGTTGCAGCCTCAGCAAATCGCGCGCGGCCACGATGACTTGGTGGCCATGTTGCTGCAGTCGATCAGCCAGCGCGCGCAGCGGCATGGCGTGCCCCAGTCCACCGCCCAACTCCCAAACGATCAGAATTCTGGCCATGCCAAGCCTGCATTTCCGAGAACTACTGATCCAGCTGGATCGGGGCAGAACATCGTTGGTGCCGCTGAAAATAGAACGGTGTGCAGAGCACCCCGTTCTATTCCAGCAACCGTCACGATCGACAGTAGCGTAACGACATCAGTGACGACGTGCGTACAGAATGCCGGCGCCGCCAAGGCCCGCCAGCATCAGCAGCAGGCCAAGGTTTCCCAGCACTGGAATCGACGCCGAGCCGAAGCCGGTGCCGGTTACCGGGACCAGTGTTACGCCCTGGAGCCCAGCGGTGGTTGCGGTAATCGACGTGTCGCCGGCTTGAACGCCCGCCGCAGAAGGTGCGAACACCACACCGATCGTGCACGGGCTCGGCGCCGCTCCGCCGATGGGACAGGTACCGCCGCTACGCGCGTAGCCAGCCGGGAATACCAGTGCATCGACCGAGAACGTAGTGCCCTTGGGCTGCGCACCTGAGATCACTGTTCCGCCGTAGGCGACGCTGACGGTCAGCGTCTGCACTGCACTCGTGCTACCGGTAGCTACCGAACCGAAGTTCAAATTGGGCGGGCTGACCACTGGACCCGCGTAGCCGCCGACCGCTGCCTGGCTGGCCATCGCGGCGCCACTGGCGACCACGGCCACGCACATTGCGGACTTCCAACGGTTCAGGCGGGTGCTTTTGTTCTTCATGACGGAAATCTCCGAATATATTGTGGGAACAGCAGGGCTCAAGCGCGCGCGAGTGTATCAGGATGTGATGTGGATCACGGATACTGGAAACCGAAAGCCAACGGCAGCACACTGTCCGGATGAAGAACATCGTGATGGCCTGGGAGCTGGGCGGCGGACTCGGTCATGTCGCCAATCGCTTCGCCGTGCGCGACGCCCTGCGCCAGCGCGGACACCAGGTATCCCTGGCGCTTCGTGACCTGCGCACGCTTTACCGGCTTCGGCCCGACGTCGCCGAGACGGTATTCGCCGCGCCCAATCCACCCGGAATGAGCATTGCCGCTGCGCGTCCGCTGCTCAGCTTTGCCGATGTCCTTTGGCACGACGCGGGCCTGCACGATCCGGCAGTGTGTGCCGGAGTCATCAGTGCCTGGCGCGGTCTGTTGGCGCATTCCCATTGTGACCTTCTGGTAGCCGATGCTGCTCCAATGGCGACCGTCGCAGCAAAAAGCCTGGGCATCCCGGTTCTACGTTACGGCATCAGTTTCCTGCACCCGCCCTCCGCCTCGCCGTTTCCGGTTTTTCGCGACTGGGAGCAGCACGATGCGGGTTATCTACCGCAACTGGAAGCGCGCTCACTGGAGCACATCAACGGCGCCCTCGGGCGGCTGGGCGCGCCGTTGGTCGAATCACTCGCAGACGCCTGTGCCGATGCGCCGCTGCTGCTGGAATCGCTGCCCGAAATGGATCTTTACGGTCCACGCAACACCGTCGCAAGTATTTCCAGCGTCAGCACCGGCGTCGGCCAAATGCCGATTTGGCCAGAGGGCGATGGACCGCGCATCTTCTGCTATCTCAAGCATGATTATCCCTGGCTGGAACGACTGCTCGGTGCACTGGCCCGCGCTCCGGCACGCAGTTCGGTATTCATCGATGG
>JANMSL010000369.1:0-13966 GCA_031389245.1 Lysobacterales bacterium
AGCGCATCACGCGTGCCGGCGGGAATGCATTCTGCACCGCGACCAGATGTCCCTTCCAGAAGTACAGGCCATCGATACCGTAGAGCGTTAGCGTCTCCGGCCCATTCACCGGCATCGCTTTACCCTTGTCCAGGTCCATCACAAAAATGCCGTACTCAGTGTCGGCGAAATACAGCAGCTTGCCGTTATCGCTGGTGGCCATTCCGCGCAAATGCGTGAGCTTGGGATTCTGCACGATCAGCCGGGTTGTATCGCCTGCAACCAGATGGATGCGCTTTTGCGACGAGTCGGACGCGAACACGCGGCCGTCGGCGGCAACGTGGATATGATCAAGCAGATGTGGGCCGGTCGCGGCCGGCATATCGATGCGCTTGATCAACTTGCCGTTGCCCAGATCGAACTGATAAATCGCCGTCTTGCCGAGGTCGGTTGGTTCGATGCGTTTGAAGTGCGGCAGGCCAGTTGCGGTTACCCATAGATGGCCGCGCTTGTTGTCCGCCTGCATGGCCACCACCGAGCGCAACTGGTTGTCCTTGTTGGCGGTGATAAATGGGGTAAGCGTCTTGCCATCAGCGGAAACCCGATACACCGCGGCCTCACGCACCGACCCGGCGAGCAGTTGTTTGCGCTTGTGGTCGTAGGCAATGGATTCGATCAGCGTGTCTTCCTTGGGCAGGGTCATCTCCACTTTGCCCTCGCCAAAAGGCTTTGCATTGGCCTGCAAGTTGAGAACAATGTAGTCCCACGCGTCGGTGCCGTGCGCCCGTGCAAAACGCTCATCTGTGCTTGGATCGTAGGCGAAGCCCGAAGTCTGCATCTTCAGCAACATGTCGTAGCAGTGCCGCTTGTCATTGACCATCGCATACGCAGCAGCGAGCTCATACTGGATATTGCCGGCCATCGGACGCAGTTCAAGCACACGCAGGAAGGTAGCAATCAAGTTGTTGTATTCACCCTTGGCTTCGAAGCCCGCGGCGAGACCCAGCAACTGGATCACGTCTTCGGTCTTGGACAGCTGTCCCGCGACTTCAGCAGTGGGCGGCAACGCCGGCGAATTGGCCGGCTGCACTTGTGCGTAGACTGAGCTGAACCAGAAAAACGCAACAATTAGAGCGATCGAAACAAGCAGGCGATTCATGCAAACATCCGAGAGTAAGTGGGAAAATACCGAAGCAACCATCAGACCCAGTCTGGCCAGCCGAGTTCCCTGGGAGCGCGCGGCACGAGCATAGGAAAATGCCGAAATGAACGACACCGAGGTACTGTATGCCGGCCGCTGGCTCAATCTGAAGCGGCGTGCAGGTTGGGAGTACGCCGAGCGCACACATCCGGCCGGTGCCGTCATTATCGTGGCAATCACCCCACAACGCGAACTTTTGTTCGTCGAGCAGTACCGCGAACCACTCCGCGCACGCACGATCGAGATGCCTGCAGGCCTTATTGGCGACATTGCCGGCTGCGAAGATGAGGATGCGGTCACCAGCGCGCAGCGCGAACTGATCGAGGAAACCGGCTACTCCGCCGACCGCATCGACTACATTGTGGGCGGGCCGGTATCATCGGGAATGAGCACCGAAATTGCTCATTTTGTGCGCGCGACCGGTCTGCACCAGGTCGGCGCTGGCGGGGGCGACGAATCCGAGGACATCCACGTGCACCGCGTGCCGTTGCAGGACGCCGCACGCTGGTTAATGCAAAAGGGCAGTGAAGGCTTCCCACTCGACCCTAAACTCTGGGCCGGATTGTATTTCGCCGAACGCGATGCGCAGGGCCGGCCCTGGTAACCGAATGCGCGGGAGCTGCCGTCTCGCATCCGCGCAATTGCGTTGTTCCCATTCTCCTTTCGCTGGGCCTCAGATCAGGCCAGTGCCCCAGGGGCCAGTGATCGCCACGGTAAATCCGGGCCCATAGACATTGGCGAAAAGCCAACGCCCGTCGGGTGAGAAACAGGCACCGCACCATTCTTCTTCGCTGAAGTCTTCGATTCGTCCCGAGGCATCGGGCAGCCGCGTGGCATTTTCGGCAAACGGAAATACTTCGCCATCGCTGGTCATGCCGATCAGGCGTTGGGGCACGTTGCGGTCGTTGTCTTCGCAAAGCACCAAACCACCGCGCGGTGAGACGCAGATGTTGTCCGGGTAGTCGAGCGCCTGCAGCGAGCGCGACTCATACAGCAGGACAAGGCGTTCTTCCTTGGGGTAATAGACGAAAACCTGTCCATGCCCAAAGTCGCCGCCATTGGTCGAGGTAAAGAAGACTGCATCAGCGTTGACGAAGCAACCTTCCAGTCGGGTAAACACGGCGCCGCCAGCGGCCATTCCCTGTTCAAATACGCCACCACCAACGCGCCCATCGCTGTGACGCAGGCGCATCGGATCGGCAATATCCACCCATTGCGTGGCGAAAGACTGACCTACCCTCAAGCCACGACGCAGATCGGAACGATCGCGGCAG
The DNA here is from genome assembly GCA_031389245.1 of Lysobacterales bacterium. GTDB lineage: Bacteria > Pseudomonadota > Gammaproteobacteria > Xanthomonadales > Ahniellaceae > 0-14-3-00-62-12. The sequence continues at coordinate 2,455 of JANMSL010000369.1, forward strand.
GCCAGCATCTGCAAGCGCCCGCCCTGGGCTAGATCGCCCGGCACATCCGGGATGTAGCGGTAGAACCCTGACTGCTGATCCAGGTCTTCGGTCTGGTAGACATGACCAGAGGCAGGGTGCACCGCTGCGGCCTCGTGCTTGAACGCACCCATGCCGGTAATGCGCTTGGGCGCCACCGTGCCCGACGGGTGCACTTCGAACACGAATCCGTGCGGCTGCTGCAATGTCCTGCGGCGAATGTTGCCATCGTCGCGCCCAACCTGGGGATCGAAAACCAGTTCTTCGCACGACAACCACGTACCCCAGGGTGTGATGCCGCCGCCACAGTTCTGCATGGTGCCGCCGAGTACCACGCGAAAATCGCTGGCCTCGCCGGTTTCGACATCAAACTCGAACGCCACGCAACCACCCGCAGCGGTCGAATCGTATTGCAGCAGCGGCGATCCCAGGGCGCCATTCTCCGTGACTATTTCGTGATTGCGGATCAATGTGAGCTTGGAGCCGTTGACGGCAACGATGCCCATGCCGTCATGCGCAGGGGGTGTGGGCGTACCGTCGGCGAGCTTCGACCCAGTCCATCCAAAACTGCGATAGCGAAATCCTGGCGGCAGTTTGAGCAGATACTCACCGGTGGTTTCGTCACGGGTCGGCTGCAGCGCACCATAGCCAGGTAACCCAGCCGCCACCGTGTCGGGCTTGCGTGCCTGTTGGCGACAGGCCACCAGTCCAAGCAGGCTACCCAGCGGCAGACTGGCACCCAGTCCGGCGCGGGCGGCTCCTGCCAGAAACCTGCGACGCGAAGCTGCAGCGATCAAACTCATCGGGGCACCTAGCGCAATGCCACGCCGCGGGCGGCAATGCGGTACTCACGTGACTCGATGTGCGCATCAGGTTTTCCCGAATCCTTGGCCAGGTGCGCGATTTCTTTTTGATCCAGCTCCAACGCCTCGAGCTTGCCGAACACGACCACTTCGCCACTCAGGTCCTTGGGCAAAACAAATTTGTAATCGGTCATCACGCGCGCCATGACATCGCCGTCGCTCAACGTCATCCAGCACCCTTTTTTCTGACACACCTTGCCAACGCGACCACTGATCGCCTGTTCACCTGTGTCCGCGGAATAGGCCAACACAGCCGCACCTAGCGCAGTGACATCGGACTTGGCGTCGATGACTTCACCAAACTGACGCGCTGCCGCGACCGGCGCGGGGGACTCTGCACGCGTGGGCAACGCTGCAAGAATGATCAGAGCAGACAGCAGCGCCGGAATCATCGTCTTCATGTTTATCACCTTGGCAGTTACGCAAGAGCCGACAATAGTGCCACGATCCTGTTACAGCGGCGAACCGGCTGGCGGTGGGGGTGGCGGGGGCGACGGAGGTCGTGGCGGTGTTCCGCTCGCCAGAGGCGAAGAAACCGGCGACTTGCGACTTCGCGACCAGATGAACAGCGCCACCACCAATGCGATCAACGTGCCGCCCAACAGCGGGCGGTAGAACATCCAGCTGATGCCAATGGTGAGCAACGACAGCAACAATGACACCAGCCCGGACAACAGCCCGATGCCCCAGGTACCGATGGTGCCGAGCATCGGCAGGATATCCAGCAGGCGGGTAATCGGCGCAAATACCATTGACAGTCCTAGCCACATGCTCAGCGTGCCACCCGCCCGCACCACCCAGGTGATGACCGAATTGCGTGTCTGCGCGCCCTCGAACATCTTGTCGGCTGGAACTGCGCCGGTTTCTACCAGCAAGACACTGCGACCGTTACTGGTGGTGTAGGCGTCGAGTTCCCTGCCTGTTTGCCGCGCCACGATACTGAACTCTGCTTCTGGCTGAAACTCGAAGCGGACGCGCAGGTCGCCAACTTCCGGCTGCTCTGGACCCGCGCCCTGGTAAAGAGTGCCCGCACCGACATGGCGAAACGATTCGAATGCCTCGGGAAAACGGATCGCGGCCTGCGGCTCAAGCTTGCGCCAATTGCCGACGGCAGCCCGAGTTGCCGGCGCGAGGGTGAATGCGCCCATGGTCATCGTCTGCGCCTCGAACTTTTCCGATTGCAGCGGCCATTCGGTGGGGTTTTCATGCATTCCGGGATGACGGAAATCCGACGAGTCAACACGCTCGTCGTCCCAGTCCATGCTGTACTTGTATTCGGTCACGGTCTCGCTGCCACCGCCGAGTTTCTTTTCCTCGCGGGTATGACGTGATTCCTGCCACTGGTACATCTCGACGATGCGGCGCAAGCCGAGACCATCGACACTGACGCCAAGTTTGGAGTCGTCGATCGCGGGGGCCCCGTCAACCCGCGCCGATACGTGCAGCAACCGACCTTCGTTCACTGCTTCGACCGCGTTTGTAGCAACGTGCACGACCGCGCCGGCGCCTTCCTTCAAAGCCTGGTGTTCGCCAATGGCGCGACCTTCGTTCCACCACAACAGTGGAAACGCGGCGATGAACATCAAGCCACCAATGATCGCGCCGGAAATCGATTCGGTGAATCGTTTGCCAAAGCCCTTGCGCGTCACCTCGGTATAGGAATTGCGTGCCATACAGCCCCCTGACGATTACGCCCAACAACTACAGTGCATCCTTACCTTTCAAAGCGCAAATGCAACCAATTCGGCACGCTCATCCTGCGTTCCAAAGCGACCGTTTGCATCGCGGCTGACTTCGGCCAATGCGCAACTTGGATCGTGAGTGAAAAACAAGCGCACCCCACGCGCAAGTTTGTCTTCGAGGAACGCGCGCTTTTCATCCACCAGCAACTCGGGGAAACGGTCGTAGCCCATGGTGATAGGCAGGTGTACCCAAGGCCGCCCGGGAATCAAGTCCGCGCAAAAAACCACGCCACCAGTGCAATTTCCTGCATCGCTGCTGTCTTCAACACGGTGACCGCAAATCTCGGCCAGCATGAGCCCAGGAGTGTGTCCGTGGCTGTAATGAAAGCGCACAGCATCTCCCAGGCTCGGCGCGTGCTCGCCGTGCACCCGCTCCAGACGGCCGCTGGCTAATAACAGATCAGTCAATCCCGGAATGAACGAAGCACGGTCACGGACATGTGGATTGAGCGCGCGCTGCCAGCAGTCTTCGCCGACAATGTATCTGGCGTTGGCGAACAACAAACGCGGCGGCACCCCTTCCTGCCACTGCGCGAGCAAGCCACCGGCATGATCGAAATGCAGATGCGACAACACCACGGCATCGATATCAGAATCGCTGAAGCCAACCGCGGCCAGCGACTCGAGCAACACATGCTGTGCTTCGACCACGCCGTAGCGTTCGCGCAGTTTGGGCTCGAAAAATGCGCCGATACCGGTTTCGAACAACACACGCTTGCCGTTCAGGCCTTCGACGAGCAGCGCGCGACAGGCCAACGGAACGCGGTTCTGGTCGTCGGTCGGTAACCACTTCGACCACACCGCCTTGGGCGCATTGCCGAACATGGCGCCGCCATCAAGTTTCTGGGAATTGCCAAGCAGGGACCAAAGTTTCATAGGAAGTAAGACAATGTGGGAGCGGCTTCAGCCGCGAAGCTGTGGCGGTACTTTACGCCCGCGCCGGGAACAGCGACAGCATCACAGCGCCTGCTGCCCCCACTGAGGAAAGTCTGAACAAGTCACCACTTCGTCTTCGCTGCACAGCTTATCGTTTGCCACGCCCTAAAAAACCTGCGGTTTTTCGCCCCCCGACTCAGGGGGCTATCCAGGCTCCGAACTTGTTCAGAGGTTCCCCAAGGTCACTCGAGCAGGAACTATTTCACCGTCGCCTTGCCGACCAGGCCGCGCGGGTCAGAGCCGCCGTGCAGCGTATTGTCGCGCAGGTCCCAGACCACGGCTTGCATATTGCCCCATGGCCGCTCGCCCTCGTTTACGGTGTGGCCGCGGGCACGCAACTGTGCGGCCTCGTCGGCGGTCAACGCGCCTGGCTCGGCTGAGATCGCGTCGGGCAAGTATTGATGATGGATGCGCTGCTTGGCGACAAACTCGCCCGGATTCCTGCCCTCAAAGAACTCGATCAAGCCGAGCAGCACCATGGTCGCGATGCGGCTGCCGCCAGGCGTGCCGATCACGGCGATGCGGTCCTTGCCAAACGCAATCGTCGGCGACATGGTCGACAACATGCGCTTGCCGGCCTGCGCCGCATTAGCGTCGGTGCCAATCAGGCCGTAGGCATTGGCCTGGTTCGCGGCCAATGCGAAGTCGTCCATTTCGTTGTTCAACAGCACGCCAGTGCCGGGAACAATCAGGCCCGACCCCATCGGCAAATTCACGCTCGCGGTCACCGCGGCCATGTTGCCCTCGGCATCGATGATCGAGAAGTGCGTGGTGTCGGTGCCACCGTCGATGACCCGACCTTCAGGCAGCGTACTCGATGGCGTGGCACGATCCAGGCGAATTCCTGAGCGCAATCCGGCTGCATAGGCCTTGCTGGTCAGCAGCTCGATTGGCATCTGCACGAAATCAGGATCGCCCATGATGTAGCTGCGATCGCGATAAGCCCGGCGCATCGCCTCGACCATCAAGTGCACACGATCCGCGCGACTCATTGCTGCGAAATCGTAGCCTTCAAGCACGTTCAGGATGGTGGCGAGCAATACACCGCCCGACGACGGCGGCGAAGCGCTGATCAGCTCGAATTCACGGTACTTGAACCGCAGTGGCGCGCGCTCCTTGATGCGGTAACCGGCAAGATCGGCTAGCGTCCAGTTGCCGCCTTGCTCGCGCACGCCATCGACCAGGCGCTGCGCCGTGTCGCCACGATAGAAGCCATCGAATCCTTTCGCGGCCAGCCGCTGCAGTGTGCGTGCGAGGTCAGGTTGCTTGATGACCTTGCCCAGCGCCGGAATTTCACCGTTCGGAAAAAACACCGCACGCGATGCCGGATATCGCAGCATCACGTCTTTGCGAATCGACAGCATGCCGTGCATGCGCTGTTCCATTTCATAACCATCACGTGCCAGTCGAATCGCAGGAGCCAGCGACTCGCGAAGTGGCAGACGACCATACTTCAGCGCGATATGCGCCAGTGCAGCGGGCTCTCCAGGGATGCCTGCGGCCAGGGCGCCGTTGACGCTCTTGTCGCGATCGAGTTTGCCATCTGCGCCGAGATAAACCTTGGCATTGACTGCGGCTGGCGCGACTTCACGGCCATCAACCATCACCTGCATGCCATCGCTAGAACGGTGCAATAGCCAAAACCCGCCGCCGCCAATACCGGAACTGCTCGATTCCACCACTGCCAGCGCGGCGGTGACCGCTACGGCGGCATCGAACGCATTGCCGCCTTTGGCCAGCACTTCAAATCCGGCATCGGTTGCCAGATGGTGTGCGCTGGCGATCGCTGCCTTGCCCGGAGCTTTGCGCGGTGGGTCAGCCGCCATGAGTACGGACGGCAACAACAGCGCAATTGCGAACCAACGCGTATTCAACTTCATGCCGCTTTCCCCTCAGCCATCAGGCCACGATACTTCAGTTCCAGTTGATTACGTGATTCAGGCCGAACGACATCGACATCAATACACTCGACCGGGCACACCAGCACGCACTGCGGTTCAGCAAAGTGGCCCACACACTCGGTGCAGCGCTCGCGCGCGATCTCGTAGATGGTCTCGCCCTGGTAGATGGCCTTGTTCGGGCATACCGGCTCGCAGACATCGCAGTTCACACAGAGATCATTGATCAGCAGGGCCATGCGCTCTCACCAAAACCAGAACGGCACCGACGGCCAGTCGGTGCCGCTGAAATTCCAACCGTTGAAAATTATTTGGCTTCGACGAAGACGAACTCGCCTTCCGAAGGAGTAACCGCATCGCGTACCCGCTGCTGATCGGCAGCGGCGCCAATGAACAGCACGCGCACGCCTTTGAGCGAACCGGCACCAGCAAGTTTGAAGGCTTCTACCACCAGATCGGCGAGCTTGGTCGAATCGGGTGAACCAAACGCGATCATGTTGCCGGGTAAAACACCGCGCGCCAGCGTGTCCTGCACATTGGTCAGCTGCGCATCGTACTGGCGCTGGGTTTCCTCATCGATGATCGCTGGCACAAAATACATATATGGACGTTGGCGAATGCCTTCCATGTTCTGCTTGACGGTACCACCCAGGTAGCGCTTCCAGCCTTCCAGGTCGGACGCGTCCGCTGGAATAGTCAGCACCACCGGAGCAACGACCGGCTTGGCTGCTTCTTCCTTCTTGCAAGCGGCGACCGCCACCAGGCAGACCAGTGCCATAAACAGCGGAATCAGGCTACTACGCAGAGTCTTCTTCATATTGAACTTCCCCGGATGTTGGTTTGGAGCGGCAAATCTTGAACGCTCAATGTGCAGTGCACACTGTGGAATGGTCACTCTACTGCCGCAAAACCGAAGCGTTGCCGCAGCGCGTGCGCCACCGCCGGGTGGACAAAACCCGACACATCGCCGCCGAGTCGCGCAATTTCGCGCACCAGCGAAGAAGATATGAAGCTGTACTGTTCCGCTGGCGTCAGAAATAGCGTTTCCACATGCGGAATCAAGTGGCGGTTCATGCTGGCAAGCTGGAACTCGTACTCGAAATCGGACACCGCGCGTAGACCGCGAATGATCACTCCGGCTCCGATCTGGTCGACAAAATCGGCGAGCAGGGTGTCAAACCCGCGTATCTCGACATTGGGAAACTGATCCATGGCCCGGTGCGCCAGCTCAATCCGCTGTTTGAGCGGAAACGAAGGGCTTTTCACCGGACTCTCGGCGATCGCCACTACCAGTTTTTCGAACAATGGAGCCGCGCGCTGAACGAGGTCAATATGGCCGTTGGTCAGAGGATCGAAGGTTCCCGGATAGACGGCGACACGCGGTGAAGAAGGGCGCTTGCTGGAGTTCATCCAAGTGAACCGTACGTGACGATGCGCTAGCTTAACCCAGCGGGCGCCATGTGAGTACATCTACAACCCTGGCAGACGAGATTGTGCTGTTTCCAGCGCTCGCTGGGCAGCGCGACTGGCTCAGAAATCGCCCGGACCCGCGCTATCGGTTAGACCGGATTTGCCCGCGGAACGGGCGTTCCAACGCCACTTTGGTCAGCTCTGTGGCGGAGCGGACATGCGTCGATAGAGTGTGCCGGCCACCGCGCCGACTTGGGATTCGCGCCAAAGGGTCCAAGGAGAGGGCAGCGGCGGTGGTGCTTCTCGCGACGATTCGAGATAGACCAGCGCAGCGGGCGCCAACCAAGGCGACCGCTGCAATGCCTGCAAACTCGGCAACCACAGATCGTCGGCGAACGGCGGATCCAAAAATACGATGTCGAAAGGTCTTGCCGGGGACTGCAACCAACTCAGGGCAGAGCCCTGCGCCACTTCGGCGACGACCTTGAGCCGGTCCAGATTGGCGCGCAGGGCAGCAACCAAGACGGCGTCGCGTTCCACGAATACGACTTCACCTGCGCCGCGCGACAGAGCTTCAATGCCCAGCGCCCCAGTGCCGGCAAATAGATCCAGACAGCGCGCGCCCTCGATCCAAGGCATCAACCAGTTGAACAGCGTTTCACGCAGGCGATCGGGCGTCGGACGCAGCCCCGCCGCGTTCGCCACTTCCAGCTTGGATCCGCGCAGGCGGCCGCCAATAATGCGAATTCGACCCGGTGTCGGCAAGGCGGCCTGTTTCACTCCTCGGTAAGCACCTGGCAGGTCAGCAAGTCTTCGTCATCGATCACCCAGGCGTCGCTATCGGCGCATAAGGACACACCCTCAACGACGCATTCATCGCCATCTTCATCTACCAGCTTCACATCGTAGTCGTCACACGGTATGCCATGCAGCTTGAAAGACTCTTCGCCGGCGATGACGTGCTCACCGAGCTGATCCGGCCCCCATTTTTCGTCCTCGGTTGAGGAGAGATACATTTCATGAATGTCCCAGCTCGAATCATTCTGGATGGTGACCACCGAGTCGTACTTGCCCGCGGATACCGAACCGGCCCAAATCAACACCAGCAAAATTGCGTACTTCAGTCTCATCGCGCGCCCCTTGTTTGATGAGTCTGATTATAGGCTCATGCATCGGGTGGCTGTGAACACAACAATCGCAAACACTTGGTCTGAACAGGGCCGGCGGCCCGAGCCAACTCTATGCCGTGCTCGCAGAACGGATGCTGCGCGCCGCTCTGGCATACTGCGCTCCGAATTGTTTGAGCTCTGACCACGCATGTTCAAGTTCTGGAAGAAAAAACCGGAGGCGCTCGTCGAAACGTCGGCGCCGGTGATTGACGAAACCGTTTTGCCGACCACGGTGATCGCCGCGGCGGCATCCGCCAGCCTGCCTCAAGGCCAGCTTGTGGAGACTCGCGGCTGGCGTGACCGCTTGCGCTCCAGCGCGCTGGGTCGCAGCGTCAGCGCGTTGTTCTCAGGCAATCCAAAACTGGATGAGGAACTGCTCGATGAACTCGAGACCACGCTACTCGCATCGGACGTCGGCGTGGCGGCGACGGCGCTGCTGATCGACGATCTACGCAAGCGCATGCAGGCGCGTGAATTCGCCGATGCCAACGCCATGCTCGCGCATCTGCGCGCACAGATGATCGCGATTCTGCGTCCCGTTGAGCGAGCGCTGGAAATTCCCGACCAGCCGCGCCCTTTTGTGATGTTGGTAGTTGGCGTCAACGGCGTCGGCAAGACGACCAGCATCGGCAAGCTTGCGAAGTGGATGAAACTTGAGCGCTTGAACGTAATGCTGGCTGCAGGAGACACATTTCGCGCGGCTGCGGTGGAACAGCTCAAGACCTGGGGTGAGCGCAACGATGTGCCGGTAGTGGCGCAGAGTTCGGGCGCCGACTCCGCCTCAGTGATTTTCGATGCATTGCAGGCAGCGCGTGCGCGCGGCGCTGATGTATTGATTGCGGATACCGCTGGGCGACTGCATACCCAGACCGGATTGATGGACGAACTTGCCAAGATCAAGCGCGTGTTGGGCAAGCTCGACCCGAGTGCGCCGCACGAGACCCTGCTGGTGATTGACGGCAACACCGGTCAGAACGCGATTTCGCAGACCCGGATGTTCAATCAGGCGGTGGGGCTTACCGGACTGATTGTCACCAAGCTTGATGGCACCGCGAAAGGTGGCGTGGTGTTCGCTTTGGCGCGCGAGTTCAATGTGCCGATCCGCTTTATCGGTGTCGGCGAGGGCATCCTGGATTTGCGCAGCTTCGACGCCGAGGAATTTGTCGACGGCTTGCTTCCCGCCATCATCAGTGGCAGCTGACCGCCCATGCGTGTGCACCGCGGCTGGCGTTATCTGCTGATCATTCTGGCGCTTGGCGCAGGTTTGCTGACGTTTGGACTGTGGCGCCTGTCGCGTGACGATGAACGTCTCACGCGCTGGCTGACGGACTCGGTGCAAGCGGCCACCGGCCTGCGGATGAGCGTGCAGGGCGCCGGCCGCTTCGGTTTCTGGCCGCGACTATCGATCGCGCTGGCTGGCGTGCAGCTGCACTCTGTCGGCGACGCCGGCATCCCGGTTCGCATCGGATCGATGCGCGTGCAAGTGCCCTGGTCCAGTGTTTTTGGCCGCGAACTGCGGATCAGTGCGATCGCGATGAACGACGTGGTGCTCGATGCGGTCGCGATCAACGCCTGGCTGGCACGTCGACGCGACATCGGCCCGATGCCGGCGTTGCGCTGGCCGCAGCTGGACGCATCGTTGAGCATCCACCGACTGCGCTATCGGGCGCCGGACGCGCGGGATGTAGCTGCTGACACCTTTGTGCTGAACGATTTGCAGCTGGATCGCTGGCAGATCGACCAGCCTGCCGTGCTCGATGCTTCATTTGTGCTGCCCACGCTCGGACCGCAAGTTTTTCAATTGCAGGTGCAATGCACACCGCGACAATCCAGCAGCAGCATCGCGATCGAACCGTGCGCGGCTGCGTTGCAAAGCGGCGAAAATGATGCGCTGGCGCTGCGCGGATATCTGCGTCACGACGATGTCGCGCGCGTTGAATCGCAACTTCGCATCGAGGCACCGCAGCTGCCGCGCTGGATCAATCTTGCGCCTGTTCAGACCCAGCCCAAGCCCGTGGATCTTGCTCTGCGTCTGGTCGGCTCGATCGCGGGGCCGCTAAAGGCCAAGCTTGGTGGAAATCTTTCAGGCATGGGTGTCGACACGGATGTGGTGCTGCCCTACGGCTGGATCGACCAGATCCGCGCTGGCGAATGGAACGCGCTTGCTGAACGCACTTCCGGTTTCGCGCGCGTCGATCACTTGCGTGCTGCCGGTGTCGCGACTGCGCGCGATCGCAAGGGCGCTATTGAGACCGGCTTGATTGAAGTGGACGACATCGAGTGGCGCAACGACGCTGCTGCCGAGTCCTCGCCTTCCTCGGTCGTTCCGACACCTCCAGCGCATTCAGTTCAACGCCGATGACATCAGCGTTCGCGACGCGTCTGCTCGACTGGTTCGCAGTGCATGGCCGCCACGACCTGCCGTGGCAGCATCCACGCACGGCATATCGGGTCTGGGTCAGCGAGATCATGCTGCAACAGACCCAGGTTGCCACCGTCATCGGCTACTTCGAGCGTTTCATGCTGAGGTTTCCTGATCTGCCAACGCTGGCCCAGGCGCCACTTGATGCTGTGCTTGCGCATTGGGCTGGCCTGGGTTACTACAGTCGCGCGCGCAACTTGCAGCGTGCGGCCACGATCTGTGTGCTCGATCATGGCGGACAGCTGCCGCGCAGCATGGAAGCACTCTGCGCCCTGCCCGGTATCGGCCGTTCCACCGCCGCTGCGATCCTGTCGCAGGCCCATGCCGAGCGCGTGGCCATTCTCGATGGCAATGTCAAACGGGTATTAAGCCGACACGCCGGCATCCAAGGCTATCCCGGACTACTGGCGATCGAGCGTCAGCTCTGGCACGAAGCTGAAGCCAGGCTTGCTGACGTGCAGAATTCCGCGCGCATGCCCGATTACACTCAAGCACTGATGGACCTGGGCGCCAGCCTGTGCGCGCGCGGCAAGCCGCGCTGCAGCGAATGTCCGGTGCGCGCAGACTGCGTTGCCCATCGCGAGCAGCGCACTGCCGAATTGCCGACGCGAAAACCGACCCGATTGGTGCAGTCAAAATCTGTGCAATTGCTGATTGCCATGGATGGCCAGGGCCGCGTACTGCTGCAACGGCGCGCTCCGGTTGGAATCTGGGGTGGCCTGTGGAGCCTGCCGGAACTGACGCCGATGACCGCCATCGACGCGTCTGCGCCCCAGGCCGATGGCCAGGTCGTAACGCCAGCTGCCGGTTCGATCAGCGGCGTGGACTGCGGACCGCTGCGCGCCCTACCCGTCGTGCAGCATCGCTTTACGCATTTCCTGCTGCATATTCACCCTTTCATTGGCGCGGCGGAAATCGTTCCGGATGGCGCCAGCGAGATCAGCGACCACGCCTGGGCCGCCCCGGTCGAATTGGACCGTTTCGGCATGCCATCGCCAATCCGCAAGCTGCTGGATCAGCATGCGACTTCTTCTTGGGAGCGGCGTGAGCCGCG
>JANMSL010000377.1:0-11319 GCA_031389245.1 Lysobacterales bacterium
ACCATCAGTCACCAAAACCATCGGCGAGTAGGCTGCCCAATTCGTAATGCAGGCGGATACGCCCGTCCGCAAGGACGTGGCGATACACGGCAACCTCGTCGATGGTGACCGCCGCCCCGACCAGGGTTTCGAACAGGTCCGAGCCAATCATGATTGGGTTGAGTGCACTGTTGGTGCCTAGGCCCGTGGTCGGATTGCCTCCCGCATTCACTGTCGTCGTCGCTTCGCGCCCGTTGACGTGGAGACGCATCTGGCCGCTGCTCGACGACCACGTCGCAACCACGTGATAAGGCATCCCCGGCTCCAGCGGCGCGTCCGCGGTGTCGATTGCAAACAGTCCATGCTGGGTGAACACATGCAGGCGCAGTTGCTGAGTGGGTAGCAGGTAGAGAAACGCGAATGAATTTCCCAGATCGTTGGGACGGTCGCCAACGATATTCACAAATCCGGAAACCGCGCCGTCGAAGCGGACCCAGGCTTCCAAGGTCATGCCATCGGATCCCGCGCCCAGTTTGTCGAATACGCCGCTGGTCACGCGCTCGCTGGAATTGGGGTGGAAGCCGAACGCAGTGTTGCCGGCGGCGCCCACCATCGGCACAGGATCGCGGCCGTAATCGCTGGGCCCATTCAGCGTGCCATTGCCCAGTGGACCGATGCTGTCGGGGCCATTAGCAGAATTGAGTGCCCCACCTTCAAGCTCGCCAAGACGCCAGTACAGCGCCGGATCGTCTGCGCGCACCGCTGCGGCATAGCGTTGGTAGGCCTGTGCACCGACGCCGGTGGGGCAACGCAGCAGATAGTCGATGGCGATCGGCGCTTGGCCGCCGCGTGTCTCCGTGCATTGCAGTCCGCGCGTGGTCTCGCCACTACTGCGTACGCAGCTTCCGATCAGCGCCGGCATGCTCAGTACAAAGCCCGGCTGGGCAGTGATGACGCTGGAAAATCCACTGAAGGGCGGGCTGAGTGGATTGCATCGCAGCGTTGTGGTCGTGCCGCTGCCGCTGCCGGCTCCTGGGCTATCGATGGCAATCGGCAGGCGAAATTCCGCGGTACTGCCGACCTGCAGATCGCCGGTTGCCGCCAGCACGCCACCGGGCGCGGTGCCGTAACTGAGTGTCGGTGGCAGGTTGTTGACCAGACCCGGATCAAACACAAACGTATCGATCGCGGCCACGTGCGGAAATGGCGCGCTGAACACGGCGGGCGAGTAATAGCGGAATGCGATGTAGCCGCTGCCGGAGTTGGGCAGTCCGCTCGCCGAGGTCAGGCGCACGCGGCACCAGTCTTGAAAGGGAAAATTGGACATCACGCGGCCGATCGGATCGGTCACCACACCGGGACAAATATAGTTGGCGCTGCTGCCGGTAGGGTTGATGTCCAGCAATAGGTTGGTGAACCCGCCCACCGCGGCGCTGTCACCGGGATTGCCGACCTCCGGTCCGCCGGGCCCCAGCATCACGCGCACCTGCATGCGATCGGCACCGACGTTGCCGTCATTGACGCGGCGTGTCCAGAACTCCAGGCTGGCACCGGCGCCGAAGTCGACACGCGGCGAAATCATCCATAGCGACGCCGCTCTGCTGGGTGTTGATGCGGCACGTGAGGGAAATCCGGCATAGGCAAACGCCAACCCGTCCTGCGACCAGAACGACAACGCGGGGTCATAAACGAAGGGAATGTCGGGAAATCCCTGCGTCACACAGCGCGTGCTCGGCATCGCGATGCCGGCACCATCGGACTGGTTGACCACGCTCCAGCCGCTGGCCAGAAAATTCGGATGCTGAGGACACATGTTGAGCGGCCCGGAAGCCACCGAAGGCCGTTCCGCCACCGCATCAAAATTCTGCGTCAGCACCTGCGCTTTGGGTGATGGAGCAAACAGCGCGAGCATTGCAACCGCCGCGCAGACAAAACAACGCTTAGCCAATCGCATCATGGTAAGCACTCCTCCAGGTAAAAGTTTGCGTGCCGGTCGAGCCGCGTTGCGACTCAAAGTCGCCTCTGAAAATTTGCAGTGGGTATGTTCGTGACATGGGTAAGTTCTCTTGCGGATCGTTGCTCAGGCGGACGCGGTTGAGGTGAAGCGCGCTGAATGCTGTTACGGCATTGGGTGGGGGTCGGGAATAGCTTCGACACGGGACGTCGAACCCGAAATGCTGGCTCGACACGGCACCGGTCGCATTTGATCGGCAAGCACTGCGCGCAACGCGAAAACCTCTTTGTCGAGGCAACTGCTGCGATCTATTTGGATAGCAGGCGGCAATGGCGGAATAGGAGTTTTTGTGGCTTTCATTCGACGCCGTTCCCGAACAGTTGCGCCGCAGGGCGCAAGCCGATATCGGCCGGCCGCGCGCTACCCAGACTGTTGCGTGCCGCGATCGCACTGGGCGCATTGATCGCGGCAGAGGTATCCCAACAGGTCAATACGGAGTCGTCGACGACCGCGCCGCCAACCTGAACTTCGCAGCCAGCAAGGGCCGTGCTGCAAGCAAAAACGCCGCGCAGTAACGCGTTGTCGTAGCGGATGGTGGATAGCAACGACAGACCAGGGGACAACGGCGCACTCCGCAGGCGTGACGATGCGCCAAGGCTAAGCGTCGGAGCGTTCGCGGGCTTGTCCCGGCGTCCCAGGCTGTTGTCCGATCATCCCGACGCGCCGGTTCATCGCGCTTTCCGGTGCAGAGCGCAGCGGGGCGTGATCTACAACGTGCCGGTGTACTCGCTGGGATTGCAGGCAAATGCGTTCTTGAACGCACGGCTGAACGAGCCCAAGCTGAGGAAGCCGACGCTGTAGCACACTTCAGTGACACTGCCGCGCCCGGCGGCCAGCAACTCTGCAGCGGCGTTCAAGCGGGTGCGGGTGATCAGTTCGCCGGGGCTGATGCCGTGTTCGGCCTGCAGTCGTCGGTGCAGTTGCGAGCGGCTGGTGGCGAGGGCCAGCACCAGGGCATCGAGATCGAATTCGGCGTCATCGAGGCGCGCACGGATAATGGCCTCGGCGCGGGTCCGCAAGCTCGGCGCAATCGCGCCCGAAGCGCGCACGTCGGCAGCGGACACAGGCTTGAGCGATGCAAGCAAATCATGCCGCCCCCGCAACAGGGCGTCGACATGCGCGCGCACTACCTGGGCGCTGAACGGCTTGGTCAGGTAATGATCGCCGCCAGCCAGCAGCCCCGCGATCCGCGCATGCTCGCCATCAACGGCAGTAAGAAAGAGCAGCGGTATGCAGCGCGTTGCAGCATCGGCGCGCAACGCCCGAGCCATCTGCACGCCGTCCATCAGCGGCATCATCACATCGCTGATGATCACATCGGGCAGCATGCTCGCGGCAATCTGCAAACCGTCGCGGCCATTGCCTGCTTCAAGCACCTCATAGCGATCCGCAAAAGCACTGCGCAGATAGACGCGCAGCGGCTCCTGATCTTCGACCAACAGCACGCGTGGTCGATCGACGCCGTCAACTTGCGCGGGCAGGGCGGTTGCGAAAGTCGCATAAACTGATGGTGCATCGACAATGGCGCTCGTCGCCTCCAACAGGGGCGCAGGCAATGCTGCCGATTGCGCCACCGGCAACTGCACGCAAAACCCCGCACCACCCAGGTCGGACGGCGCATAGTGCAACGAACCGCCGTGCAGCAATACGATTTCGCGCGCCAGCGCCAAGCCAATGCCCGAGCCTTCGTGGCTTCGGCGAAAGCTGCCATCGACCTGATAGAAGCGCTCGAAGACCGCACGCCGATGCGGTTCGGCAACACCTTCGCCGGAGTCTTCTACCAGGATCACAGCTTCGGCACCGCGAACTGCAGTTGACACCCGGATCTGCCCCGAGACGGGCGTGAACTTGATCGCATTCGACAACAGATTGCCAAGTACCTTCTCGAACTGGAACACATCGATATCAATCGCTATCGCGTCCGGGGCACCAAGTCGCGTGGCCAGCACCTGATCGCGCTGCTCGGCCAATGCCGCGAACGGCAGCACGCAACGCGCGACAAAAGCATTGAGCCCGATGCCGGTGAGCTGCAATTGCAGCGCCGCACTGTCGATCAGATGCAGATCGGCAAGCTGCCCCAACAGGCGTTGCATGCGCTGGCCACTGTCGCGCATCGCGGCCAACAGATCGACGCCGATCACCTTGGCGATGTCCGGATGATCGGTGAGCGGCGCGGTCAATAATGTCAGCGGGGTTTTCAGTTCATGGCTGATGTTGGCGGCAAACTCGGTGCGCGAGCGGTGCAGGCGGGTCAGTTCCGCGTGCTGCTCGCGCACCGTGGCCAGCGCCGACTCAGTCTCGCTCTGTGCACTTTGTAGATCGCTGGTGCGTGCGCTGACCAGGGCTTCGAGTTCGCGCTGGCGACGCCGGTACCGACGCGAGCGTTGCAGCAGCACCAGGCCCGTCAACAACAGCAGAAGCAGCGCTGCGGCCGCCCGCAGATCGCGCCGTTCATGCCACGCGGGCAACACTTGCAGCGGCAGTGCGATGCTCGACTCTGGCCACTGCCCGCCGGAATTGCGCGCCTGTACCTGTAGTGACCAGTTGCCGATCGGCAGTAAAGCCAATTGCAGCTCGCGCTGCGTGCCGATCTCGGTCCAACCGTCGTCGAAGCCGTGCAGACGATAGCGAAAGTGCACCTGCTCGGCATCGATAAACGAATTGGCACTGAGCAACACGGTCAATGCACGGATCGGTGCCGGCAGCACAAGTTTATGCGGCGCGACCAACGTTTCGGCGCCGATGCGCACGCGATCGATCAGTGCGGTGATCGAAGCGCTGGCGATGCTGGTCTGTGCCGGATCGAAGATGGCGATTCCGGCTTGGGTCGGAAACCATATATTGCCGCTTGCATCGGTGGCGACGGCCGGTGCTGCGCCACCATTGCCCTCGGAGCTGCGCAATCCATTGCGTGCGCTGTAGACACCCGTCCGTGTCAGCTGAGTGCGCTCGCCCGCAAGCACGGCAGCAAGATCAGCGCGCTCGACATGAAACACGCCCTGGTTGCTGTTCATCCAAAAACGGCCTTGCGCATCTGCGGCGATGGCATGAATGCCGTTGCTCGGCAGACCGTTGGCGCGACCGAGGCAGCGCACTTCGAGCGGCCCTTGCACGAGGCGCAGTCGGCACAGACCACGATTCTCGGTGCCCGCCCACAAATCCCCATTCTCGTGATCGCGCCACAGCGCGCGCACCGCATTGCTCGCCAGGCCATCTGCGATGGTGATCTGGCGCGTGCGGCGACCGTCGATGAATTCGAAAACACCATCGCCATTGGTTGCGAGCCAAAGGTGATCATCGCCATCTTCGACGAAGGCACGCGCGGCGCGACCGGGCCGCGTGCCCTCGTCGGCGGAGAGCATGCGCCAGCGCCCGCCTTCACGACGCCATAGCGCCCACTGACTGCCCACCCAGATGCGTCCGCGACGATCCTCGAACACCGCGCGAACAGGCGATTGGGATTGCATCGCCGCCGGCAGCCCGTGCTGTGAACACAGACCATCAGCGAACACGCAGACTTCATCGCCAGCGATCCAGATCGCGCCATCCTGCGCTTGGTGCATGGTCCAAACGGCGTTGAACGGCAGCGACACGCGCGCCCATGTCTGCGGATCGGATCCGTGCAGGCGTTGCAGACCGCCCTCCACCGTTGCCGCCCAGATCGCACCATCACGCGTCGCCAGCAGTGGATAGACGTTATCGCCGAGCAGGCCTTCGGGCTTGCCGAGCAGACGCACATCCGACGGTCGATACTGCATCAATCCCGCGGCATTGGTGGCGATCCAAACATTGTGCTCGGCATCGACCAGTACATCGCTGATCCGGCTCGGCGCCTGAATGCTGCGGCCATCGTGTCGTTCGATGCGATCGGCCATCACCCGCCATTGCGCGCCTTCGGCGCTGACCAGCAGCGGCTGGTCGCCAAGACCTTCGCTATTGTTGGCCACGACACGCAGCTCGTCGGACTGCAACTGGGTGATGCGCGTCGCGGTTGCGATCGTGACGCTTTCGCGATCCAGGCTGTGCAGCGCGATCACGCTCTCACCGCTGAGCAGTGTTTGTGGTGATTCGCGCCACTCGCGGTCCAGCTGGTAGAGACCGGTGCGCGTGCCAATCAGCACTCTGCCGTCGATGCGTTGCAGCAACGCGCCGGAGTTTTGCTGTGCAAACGGTCGCGCCCGCGTACGCCGCGCACTTGTCAAAAGTGGGTCGTGTACTTCGATCAGTTGTGTGTCGGTCAACGCCAGCAGGGTGTCTGGCTGCGGCCAATCAATTTCGAGCACGCGCTCATCAATGACGTCGGTGCCGAGTCGGCGCGCACCATCTGCCCCGACCATCAATATTCCGCGCGTCGTGCCGTAGGCCAGCCAACCAGAAGGCGCCTGCACCACACTCAGTACCGAGGTGTCCTTGATATGAGTGAATGTTCCGTCGAAAAATCGAAACACTTCGTACAGTTCGTTCGACAACCACAGCGCCCCATCCGGCGTGCGCTTCATGGTGGTGAAACGGTCCGAGGTCAGTTGTGGATGCGTCGCCGCGTCATAGACGACAAAATTCACGCCATCGAAACGCGCCAGTCCGGCCAGCGTGGCGACCCAGATCAAGCCATCGGCATCCTGCGCGAGTGCAGTGACGGCGTTGCTCGGCAGCCCCTGCTCGACTGTCCAAGCGCGCTGCACTTCTGCAAGTTTGCCGCGTGGCGGATCAGCCAACGTCGCCAGGGACGCACACAGACTTGCGAGCACAAGCAGTCGTCGCACGCTGGCCAGCATTCGAGTCAACGACATAAGGCGGCTCTATCCCCGGAGCTCCGATGATAAAGCGGTTAGTGGTGTTTGCGCGCGCCGACCGCGTGCCCAGGCCGGCGGCAAACAGCTGAGCGCTTGGTTTGCCGCCGAGCAGTTGCGCGCCCGCGCGTTTTGCAGAGTGCTATTCCACCTTTTCGCCGTCCGCATCATCGCCAAATGCGGCGACGGATCACATACAAGGCGCGGTGCGAATACGACACTACAAACTTCTACCGGTGCTGGGCGCTGCGTTCGCGTTGCAGCGCAAGCAATGCTCTTATGCCTTCACCCTGCCAGAAATCAGGGCTCGGCCCAGGTCACTGGGATACGGTTCGATTGTTAATCGGAGCTAGCAATGATCAAGCAGTTGATTCGCTCGGCGTGTTGCGTGGCGTGTCTCGCGGTCTGGATCGGCGGGCTCGGCGCCCAGGAATTTCCGCCGCCGCCCGTGCCCGCTGAAAATCCGCTCACCGAGGCCAAGGTGATGCTTGGCAAAGCATTATTTTGGGAGGAACAGCTGTCCGTCACCGGGACGGTGGCTTGCGGCACCTGTCATCGTCCCAGTAACGGAGGCTCCGATCCGCGCGCAGTTGGCGGTGGAATCGCCACCACGCATCCGGGGCCCGATGGCGTTCGCGGCAACGCAGACGACGTCGTTGGATCGGCCGGAGTTCCGTTGCACACCGAGGATGGCCACTATGTGTGGAACGTCGAATTTGGTATCCAGCCGAGGGTAGGGCATCGACGCGCACCAACCGTGTTTGGTGCGGCGTATGCGTCGCGTTTGTTGCGTGACGGACGTGCCGGCCCCTCGTTTGCCGATCCGTTGACCGGCCAGCTTGTTGTTCCCTCAGGGGCTTCGCTTGAAGATCAGGCGCTGAAACCGTTGCTCGACATCAATGAAATGGGAACTGTGGACGGCTCGATCGCAGTGGTTCCGGCGCGCATCGCTGACGTGCAGCCCCTGGCACTTGCGGAGCAGGTCCCTGCTGCGCTGAAGCTATGGGTGGGAACTCGCCGCTACCCCGAGCTGTTTCAAACTGCCTTTGGAACGCCCGTGATCACACCGACCCGGATTGCGTTGGCGATCGCGAGTTATCTGCGCACGCTCAATCCTACGCGCACTCCGCTTGACGCTGAAGTGGCGACCGGAGCGGGCCAGTTTACCCCGCAGGAATCTGAAGGCTTTGCGCTTTACCGCAACTCTCTGAGAATTTCATGCGCGGCTTGCCACGGCTCTGAGGGCATGCCGCCTCCGGACCTCTTTGCCGTATCAGTGGACTTCCAGAACACCGGTGTGCGCCCGGACGAAGATGACCTCGGGAGATTCCTGGTCACCAACGACCCGACTGACCGTGGCAAATTTCGCATCCCGAATCTGCGCAACGTCGAGCAACGCGCACCGTTCATGCGCAACGGACGGTTTTCCTCTCTGGAGCAAGTTATCGATTTCTACGACCGAGGCGGCGACTTTGCCTCGCCCAATCACGCGGTGTCGGTTTCGCCGATGGGACTGACCAACTCGGAAAAGGCCGCCCTGGTTGCATTCCTGCGTCGACCGATGAGTGACCCGCGTATTGCACTGGAACAGCCCCCTTTCGATCGACCCAAACTGTACACCGAGTCATCGCACCGCCCGCAAATCACCGGTAGCGGCATTGCCGGCGGCGGTGCCCTGGTGCCGCAGATGGTGGCGCTGGAGCCGCCACTGCTTGGAAACACGAACTTCACCGTCGGCGTGTGGAACGCGCTCGGTGGCGCACAGGCGACATTGGTGGTCGACCACACCGATCCGGGCATTCAAGCCACTGTTCCGCTCGGTGACTTCGCAAACCTGCCCATCACTCTGGGCGGCGTGGGTTTCGGGAAGGGATTCGGCACCGCGCAGGTCGCGCTTCCCGCTGACGCTGCCGGTCAACGGCTGTTCGGCAGATTTTACGTCGTCGACCCTTCGGCAGCTGCCGGACTGGCGATCACCCCGGCATTCGAAATCACCATCTTTGGCGGCGGCGCGGAATTTGCCAACGGGTTCGAGTAGGGACGCCAGCGAATCAGGTAAAGCATAAGCAGTGCAGGCAACTACAAAAAACCCAAGCGGGTTCAGCCAACTCTCGCAGGTCACTGTGCGCAATCTCGCCGCGCGATCGGCGCAGACCCGATCATGCCAACCCGATGCAGCGCTGAAGTTGGGTTGGCGGCTGCATCCTCTAACTCATCATCTCCAACTTAGTACATCTGCCGTGGACGCCGAGCGAAATCGGTGCGCGAAGGCGAAACATGCGCGGATGTCAGATTCAACGATCGATCGACGAATGAGGTTGCCGAGCGTCGAGCTCAACAACCTCAATCACGGAGAACGATCATGAAAACCAGCAATGTTGTACTGAACACTTTTATCGCCGGCGCAATTTTTGCGAGCATGCAGGCGACAGTGCTCGCGGTTCCCGCTACGTGCCAAGGGCTGCCGGTGACGATTTCTGGAAGTGATTTTGATGATGCCAATATCCAGGGCACCTCGGGCGACGATGTCATTCATGGCGGCGCCGGCAATGACATCATTCGCGGCAATCGTGGCAACGACGTCATTTGCGGCGGTAACGGTGTGGACGATATCGAAGGGGAGTCGGGTGACGATCAGATCAAGGGTGGCAGCGGAAACGATGTGCTGTCCGGCAATGAGGGCCACGACACGCTGAGCGGCGATGATGGCAACGACGATTTGAATGGCGGCGACGGGCAAGACGTACTCGATGGCGGCCCAGGATTTGATGACTGCAATGGTGGTCTGGGCAACAATCCGCCGCAGAGTGGCTGCGAGCAGTAAGCCGCACTGACTGAGCCAATGGCGCAGCAGATTGCTGCGCCATTGGCGCGCGGGGTAAGTCAAATGCGTCCGGCCACAGGTCGGACCCACACAGGGCCCTGGTGGGTCCGCGCTGCGCGCGGACGCTCGGCGCACGTGCCGATGCTTCGGTCCGATTGTTTCGGCGGCGATGACAGTTTTCGATCCCGAATTGCGCGTCTACCTCTGCTGCACCTGACGACCCGGCGGAATGGCTGCCGTGGTCGAACCCAGAGGAGATTCGCAATGTTTCATCGTCACCTGAAATTGGCTTTGCCTGCTGTCATGTTGTTGTTGATCGCTTTTGCCGCGCCCGCGGCCTCGCCACAGAAATTCCAGGGCAACGGAGTGGGCGCCATCGTCAACGCCGTTCCATCGCCCGAGGGCGTGACGTTGACCACGCGTGTGGTCGGACAAGCCACGCATATCGGGCGTTTCACCCGAACCGAAACTTTGTTGCTCAATCCCGACACCGGCGAGTTCACCGGCGAGGCAGTGTTTACCGCACGCGGCGGCGACCAACTGCGCGCGCTCGTTGTGGGACGCTTCGTCCTGCCGACCACGACAGCAGGTTCGTACACCTTTGATGGTGGTACTGGGCGCTTCCGCAACGCCATCGGAACGGCCGGGTTTGTCGTTGTAAGCGAAGATGGAGTGAACTTCGAAGTTCTGTTTCGCGGTTCGCTCCTGCGTCGGCGCTAGTCATCCGGAGCCGCGGGCCGCATAGGACATGGACTACTGTGCGGCGGTCGTGTCGATTGCGGCGCGATTCGAACGGATCAGTTCGAACTCGCGCATCGCTTCCTTCATTGCCGGCAATTCCGCGTCCGCATTTTTCCAAAGTGCGAAGACGCGTTGGTACGCCACGAGCGCTGCGTCGTGCTCACCGCTCTTGTTTCTGGCGCGCGCCAGACCGAGCAGCGCCAACGCCTGGGGCGGTGCGAAACGCGAACGCGTGAGAATGCCCGCACTCTGCGCCACGCGCTCGAACTCCAACGCGGCTGCCTGCGCCTCGCCGCGATCGAGTTGCACGATGCCGCGCAGATACGCCGGCCAGAGCGCCGCAAACATGCCCTTTTCGTAGCGTGATGCAGTGCGCAGCAGTTCAAGTGCGCGTGCGTGCTCGCCGCGCTGAAAGGCGCCGATCGCCAACGTGACTGGCAATGCCTCGGTTACTACCAGGCTTTCCTGCGGGTAGCGTGCGGCGACGGCTTCGACCAGATCTGCCGCGCGCTGCGGCTCGCCGCACAGCGCAATCGCGATGGCCACACCGCTGGTGTACCAACGCTCGTCCACCAGGGCGAGCGTGCGGTTGGCCAGCGCCAGTGCCTCGCTGCAATCGCCATAGGCTGCAGCGCGCAGCGCCGCCTCAAAGGTGAATCGCGCTGCGAGCGTGGGCTGTTGCGCCAGCTCGATGGCGCGGCCCACCAGCTCGCGCTCGAGGCGGCGCTGGCCAGCGCCGGCTACCAGCGCAGCATGCGAGTTCAGCAGCGGCGCTTCCCATGAGGTGCCGGCGTATTCGGCGACCAGGGGCCCGATTGAGCGCGGGTCGCCCTCGAGCCAGTCGATCAGGGCCAGGTCGCGGCGCAGCTCGACCGAGATTAACCCGCGTCCGACCGCGTCCTGCAAAGTGCTACGAGCAGCGCCGAAGCGTCCGAGCAGGATCAGCGCGTTGGCCTCGCTCAGGTACGGGT
>JANMSL010000381.1:0-18595 GCA_031389245.1 Lysobacterales bacterium
TTCGATGGCATCCAGGGCAGCCTCAGCCACGGTGAGTCGGAAGCCTCCAGCAATGACGCACGCAGCTCCGCCAATTTCGTTTGGGGCAAGAGCAGCGACACAGGCCACGCTTTGATCGTTGCGGACCTGTATCAACGCGCCGCACTTTACGATCGCGATCGCGCCAGTACGGCAACCCAGCAGCCCAATCGTTCACAGCAGGGCATCTATCCCAGTTTCAGCAACGAATTCGATGATTACTTCGAGTTGGTGGAACGCAGCTGCCCGGATGCACAGCGCCACGATGACAATCCGTTGCCTGCGGGTGACTTCGGTGAATACTGCGAGTTCAATCGCAATCAGTTCACCGCTACCGATCCGGCGTCGCGTCGTATCGGCGTACTGGGCTCGTTTGGATACAGCATTTCGGATTCCCTGGAATGGTTTGCCGACGTCTCATTGGGACGCAGTGAATCGAGTGCGAACAGTGAGCCGGCGCCCTGGGATGAACTGCTCGATCCGAATCATCCGAACTTGCCTGCCGAACTGCGCGCACGCTTCGAGTTCGACCCTGCCGAAGAGGGTTTGCTGGCGTTCGGACGTTTCGTGGCACCGCGCACTGTGGATGTCGATACCGATGCCGCTCGCCTGCTTTCCGGCTTGCGTGGCGAGATCGGCGATTGGAATTGGGAGTCGGCGTTCAGCGCCGCGCAGTCTGAATCCGAGCAGGTGGCGTCGGCGGGTATCTACAACGTCGAACGTTTTCGCGCGGCGCTGTTCGGCGAACTCTGCGCCGATGGCAGCACAAGCTGCACCCCGGGCAGCGGTGGGCTTTACTACAATCCGTTCGGCGGCGCGGAGAACAACACTCCGGAGTTGCTGGCCTTGCTGGCTGAGCGCGTACCGCGCGCTGGCGAAAGCAAGTTGTATAGCTGGGATGCCAAGTTCGATGGTGCGTTTGGGCAGATCGGTGACCGGGATGTGCAATGGGCGTTTGGTGTCGAAGCTCGGCGCGAGGAACTGCAGGACAGCCCGTCGCCTCTGGCTACCGCAGACGAAGACGGCAACGTGCCGGTTTATGGATTTGGCTCAACCGCGGCGTCTGCAGATCGCAATTCCGAGGCATTGTTCGTCGAATCCTTACTGCCCTTGGCCGACACCTTGGATCTGCGGCTCGCCGGCCGCTACGACCACTACTCCGACTTTGGTGGCGACTTCAATCCGGCGGTCAGTCTGCGCTGGCAGCCGAACGATGTGTATCTGGTACGTGGCGGTTGGAACTCGTCGTTCCGTGCTCCGTCACTGGCACAGGTGGGAGCGGGCACGACCCTGAGCTCGGGGCGTTTGCCCTGTGCTCCGGGTAGCGAATTCGCGACGACCTTGTGTGGTGGACGCACCACCGACCAGGGATACAACTCCGAGGTCTACGGCAATCCAGATCTCGACGCCGAATCAGCGCAGGCCTGGTACCTCGGTTCAGTGTTCAACCTGGGCGAGGACACCACTCTGTCGGTGGACTACTGGAATTTCAAACAGAACGACCTCGTCGATATCGATCCACTGGACCTGTTCCGCCGCGCCCTGCTCGATCCCTCACTGGTCTACGCTCGCGACGCTTTGCCACGCGGTCAGGTCGGCATTGAAACCCGTAATGGCAGCATCAACAGCCGCTTGAGCTTTGTGCAGTTGCAGTTGACCAATGTGGGCGAGCAGAACACCGACGGGCTGGACATTTCGCTCACGCACGATTGGGATGCGGGCGCAGCGGGCGAGTTCCGCTTCTATGCCGACGCCACCTGGACGCGATCCTTCGAGCGCTCGGAAAGCTGCGATGCGCAGGCACCCAGCACACGACGCGAAGCTGGCGCATGTATCAATGGACAGCGACTGGTCGATCGTACGGGTGAGTTTCGCTACCCCGAGTGGTTGGCGACCGCAGGTGTACGCTGGCGTTTCGGCGATTTCACCACGCGTTTGTCTGCTGACTACACCGATTCGTACTACGACGATGATCAGCGCGCTGGCGTGCCGGCCGGGCGCAAAGTGGCCTCGTGGACCGTGCTCGACTTGAACGTGGGTTGGTCGCCGAGCGACACGCATTACGTAGCGCTGGGTGTGCGCAATCTGTTCGATCGCGATCCGCCATCGGCGCTGGGCTCGGGCGCGGGCGTGGATCTGTTCCATCATAGTTCGATGGGACGGTTCTACACTGTGAGCTACGAATACCGCTATTGATTATTGCCACTTGATGTTGCCGTATCCGATCCTGCACGGGTCGGATACGCGCAGCAGGATTGCGCCACATCTTCGATTGCCTGCCGTGTTGGCGTGCCTGTTGCTCCCTTGTCCGGAATCCCCATGAACCAGCCCATGCGTCGTCGCGATCCCAACACTTTGCTGATCCTGTTCGGGGTGGCGGTTGTATTTGCGTTGATCATTCCCTTCGTACCGGCCGGATCGTTTCTTGACGATGTCCCGATCTCGTTGGACAGCTTTCGCTATGACCCGTCACCCTCGGCGTTGACGCTGTTTTCCTATGGCGAGCATCGCGGCTTCTTGAATTTCCTGTTCGAGGGCTTCACCTCTGGCGGCCGCAACGGCGCGGCGGTCGGTGTGATTGCCTTGGTGCTGCTTATTGGCGGTGCCTTCGCGATCATCAATGCCACCGGCGCCATCGACCGAGGCCTGAAGCGGCTGGTAGCGAAAACCGGGCACCGTCCCTCATTATTGCTCGCGTGCTTGTTCGTGGCATTTTCGCTGGGCGGGGCAGTGTTCGGCATGGGCGAGGAAACCATCGCCTTTCTTGCGTTGCTCTTGCCACTGATCGATCGGCTTGGCGTGCCAAGGCAGTGTGCTGTAATGGCGACCTATCTGGCCAGCCAGATTGGTTTCGCCACCTCATGGATGAACCCGTTCAGCGTGGTGATTGCGCAAGGTATCGCCGAATTGCCGCCGCTATCGGGCGCGCCGTTTCGCATCGCCATGTGGGCGATATTTACCGCGGTCGGTGCCGTGTTCACGGTCTATTACGCGCGCAAGTATCGCCTTGAACCCAAATCCTCAGATGCCGAAGACCTGGTCGTCGACACACCGATGAATTGGGCGGACTATTCGATCTTCCTGCTGGTGCTGGCGACGGTGGTCTGGATCGTCTGGGGCGTGATGGTGAAAAGTTATTACCTGCCCGAAATCGCCACGCAGTTCTTTACTCTGGGTCTTGCGGTGGGCGTCGTCGCTTGCATTGACCGACGCCTCACCGCCAACGGCGTAGCCGACAATTTCATTGAGGGCGCGCGTCAGATGGTGCCGGTCGCCATGGTGATCGCTGCCGCGAAGGGGTTGGTGTGGCTACTCGGCGGTGCCGATGTGCATCAACCTTCGGTGCTCAACACTTTGCTGTACGCCATGGGTAACGGCTTGAACGGTTGGCCCGAACATGCCGCGGCGCAGGGCATGCTGGTGATACAGCTGATCTTCAATATTTTCATCACATCGGGCTCGGCGCAGGCCGCGGTAACGATGCCCTTGATGTCGGGCTTGGCGGACTTGGTTCTGGTAAGTCGGCAGGTCGCGGTGCTGGCATTTCAACTCGGCGATGGGCTGACGCACCTGGTAATACCCACTTCCGCGGTGATGATGGGCGCGATCGGTGTGGCCGGTTTGAGTTGGAGCGAATGGGTGCGTTGGATATGGCGATTCGAGTTGTTGCTGATCGCCATGGCGTCGGCCTTCGTTGCGTTGGCCGTGGCCATTGGCTATGTCTGAGCCAATGCAGGACCGAAGCTCATTGTTGCTGATTCGCAATGCGCGCAGATACGCACCCGAGTTCATCGGCGTCGGCGACATTCTTATCGGTGGCGGGCGAATTTTGTCGTTGCAATCAGGCATTGAGCCTGGGCACGGGGTGCCTTGTCGCGTCATCGACGCCGAGGGGCAGCTGGCCGTACCGGGCTTCGTTGACTCGTTGACTCATATTTCCGGCGGCGGCGGCGAAGGCGGATTCGCTTCGCGAACGATCGCGTTGTTGCCATCCCAGGCATTCGCTGCGGGGGTGACCACGATGATAGGCGCGCTCGGCACCGACGATGTGACGCGCAGCCACGCCGATCTGTTGGCGAGCGCACGCGCGCTCAACGCGCATGGGCTCAGTGTCTATGCGTTGACCGGTTCCTATCGGGTGCCGGTGCGTACGCTGACCGGCAGCGTGCGCGACGACTTAGTGCTGATCCCGGATTTCATTGGCGTCGGTGAATTGGCCATTGCCGATCACCGCGGTTCACAACCGAGCGTGGCTGAACTCGCACGAATTGCCTCCGATGCGCGGGTGGGAGGACTATTGGCGGGCAAGGGTGGCGTGGTCCTGGTACACGTTGGCGATGCCGCGGACGGTCTGGATTCCATCGACCGGGCAAGCCAACGTTATCCCGTACCGATGCAGCAATGGCACCCCACCCATATCAACAGACAGCGCGCGCTCTTGATGCAGGGCATCGATTGGGCGCGGCGTGGCGGCAGCGTTGATCTGACCACGAGCACCACGCCGGAATGCATTGCTTCGGGAGAGGTGCCGGCACCCCAGGCGTTGGCAGAATTGCTCGCCGCAGGCGTGGCGATCGAGCGCATCAGTATGAGCTCGGATGGTCAGGCCAGCCTGCCCCATTTCGATGCGCATGGCACGCTGATCAGTACGGGCGTGGCGTCGCTGTCCAGTTTGGGTGAGGCGATGTTCGATGCAGTGCGTCACCATGGGGTGCCGTTTGAAAGCGCATTGCGCGCGATAACGTCGAGTCCTGCGGGCATCTGGAGACTGAAGCGCAAAGGTGTTCTGAGCGCTGGCGCCGACGCCGATGTCGTACTGCTCGATCCGGACACCCTGCTGCCCTTGACCACCATTGCGCGCGGAAGATTGCAGACGCCGACCCTGTCGCCGTCTCGTGTTTGAGCTTATTTACCAGTGATCAACTTGCCGATACGAACATGTTCATCAATCACTTTCTTCGGGAGATGGCGAGCACCCATTTGATCAGGATGGTCAAAGCCACTAGGCCACAAATACCCAATAATCCCAACAATGTCTGGATCTGACTTCGCCAAATTGTAATATCTCGAAGCGACGGCCTTCATCCGCCTCGGCAAATATCCGGCTTCACCATAAAATGGAAGCCATTGGGCGTCCATGACCAGCAATATTTTTTGTCCGGAACGAGAGCGTTTCGACTTCAGTAGCGCAAGCTCGCGGTTGTATTCAGGATCGATATCAGGCTTTGCTACGGCATAGCGATCGAAGCCAATCCAATCGATGGACAGCGGAACCTGAAGGTTGCGAATGCCATCCGGCGCTTCAATGATCGCGGTTGGGACGGAAGCAAAAGACGCCTTGATCGCATCTGCCGCTATTTTTAGCTCTGCAAACGTGATGCCATTCCATACCGGCTCATCTGCCACATAGAATGCCGCGATGGACGAAATGTTTTGAGACAGATTGTTGTTGCTTACAA
Organism: Lysobacterales bacterium; assembly: GCA_031389245.1. Lineage (GTDB taxonomy): Bacteria > Pseudomonadota > Gammaproteobacteria > Xanthomonadales > Ahniellaceae > 0-14-3-00-62-12. The sequence continues at coordinate 5,478 of JANMSL010000381.1, forward strand.
AGTGCTCCCAGCGCGCCTGATACTGTGGATGGATAGCAAAGTTCATTCCACTGCCTTGAGTGGCGTCGGGGCTTCCAACGAAGAAAATTGCTTGTATCGACAACAGCGCCTTCAAGTTATTTTTTGACATCAGTTGAAGTCGATCCAGAATATTTTCGCTTGGATCGAACACGCACATCTGGGCGACATTGGAGAATGACGCGACTTCGGTGACGTAGTTCCTGCGGTCAACAGTATCGGTGGGATCATCAAACCCGCAATCAACCAACGCATACCCGAAATATTGCAGCGAGCCGTTCGTTGACGCCGGGGTTGCAACAGGGTTCGAGCATGCAGTCCCGAAGCCGGTCAGGAATATGGTCGTTAGCGCGACCCGGTTGAGTGCGCTGCGCAGAATAACAGCTCTCCCATGGGCGCTATTGTCAGAACGGTTTTTCTTGTAAGCCATAGTGGTCAAGTCTTGTGGAGAATTTTTCTACAGTAAACCTGCTGACAGGAGTCACGGGGCGGGAGTCTGGTCCAGCTTTGTAGCACCAGCCTGCCTCGGCGAATGCTACCGAGCCCCATACGTGCTCGCCTTTCGCGACCGACCCAATGACGCATGGGACAGCGCGGGCTGCAAATGGTTCACTGACGCCAGGCCATACTGACCCCAGGCCACGGGGTCAGTGACCAACGGCACCTAGCCAATGCATTGACCGCAGAATGGCGAACCGCTCGTTTTCTATTCCGCGACCTGGTCCTCATTTCGGTCCGCGTAGTTGGTCTTGGCGACATAGATATCCACGCCTGGTGAACGTTCGCCCTCGACCCAGGCGTCACTGGTGCCTGAAGCGTGAAAAGCGACGACGCCCTCATCCGAGATGCTCAGGTTTTCGATAAAGTGATGGCCAGCATCCGCTCTGTAGGGTTTGGCGACCAATGAAGTGATGCCGGTTTTTCGGTCCTTGCTATACGCAAAGAAATCGACATCGGTAGGAATGCTGGACGGCGTTGGCGGGAAGCGACTGGCAGGCAGCGCATCGCCGGTCATGCTGCGAACTTGAGAACGAAACACGACATAGCGCCCGTTGCTGGAAACATCGCCGCCGATACTGTGCTGCTCGATCGAGCGTTGGTTCCGATCCAGACTGTTCAGCTCGGTCTTGCCGGTGAAACGATCGCGCAGGTAAGAGTCCAGCTTGCTGTTGGTATCCAGCGGCGAGAACGCTGCCCAGCTGGTGAACGTCACGTAGCGGCCATCGGCGGACAGCCGAGGAAAAGTAGAGTGCCCGTTCTGCTGCTCGCCGAAGCTGGTCAGACTGACCCGCTGAGTCAGGCGGTCTGCAAGACCATAGACGAAGGCGTCGCGCGCCTGGTTGGTGTCGCTGACCACCAGATTGCTCGCATTGGAATCAAAAGCAATGAATTGGCCATTGGCCGAAAACACCGGATTGAACGAGTGATTGTTGGCGCGCGCGTTCGACGGGCTGGTGCTGACCAGACGCAGCTGCGCGAGATTGCGATCATAGAGATAGATGTCCGAGCGGCTCGGCCCGGATGGGTTCAGCACAAGATTGGTGGCGTACGAGGTAAACACCACGTAGCGGCCGTCGCGGGAAATGTTGGCGCTTTGGCTGTGCCCCCGGCCCGGATCGCCAGTCGCACCTTTGCTGATCAACTCGACCACGCCGGTATTCAAGTCTTTGAGGTAGACCTGAACGTACTGCGCGGGCACCGGCTGCGCCACAAGGTTGGTACAGAACGAAGCGAAGACCACGAAGCGGCCGTCCGCACTGACCGACGCATCCCAGGCGCCGCGATTGCATTGCACGCCGGCTGCGTTGGTACTCACCAACCGGTTGATCCCGCTGACCAGGTCAACGGCAAAGATGTCGGAGTCGTTGTTGCGATCGCCTGCCACCAGATCGATCCGGTTGGAGTCATAGAACACACGCTGACCATCTGCCGTAATTGCGGGGCGCTTGGAATCGCCCGAGGATGGAAACGGATTACTGATGTTGACCGACAAAATTGCGGTCTTGTCGAATTCCAAGCCGTCGATCAGGCCATCATCGTCCGTGTCCCGGTCGTTATCGTTCAATCCAAGGTTGAATTCTTCCAGGCCAGACAGCCCGTCAAAGTCCTGGTCCACCGCGCGCGCCGGGCGGGCGCACAGGACAACAACGCAGGTGAGCAAAGCAGCATAGATTCTCGACTTGTACATGGGTTTCTCCTGACTGTTGAGCCCATAGGGCTACGAGTTTGTGGTGCGACGGCGGTTACAGACTGCAGCGATGATCAGTCTGTTCGCAGATCAAATTCGGTGGAATCGGCAATGCGTCAAGTACACCGCCCGCCCGCTTGACAATCCGTCAACCAGAACGTCGCATTGAATCAGGCACGGTCACCCACCATCGGGAGCGTGGAGGGCGATAACCAACGGCAATGGCTACGCGTCAATCGATTGACTATGCAGGGATGCGCGGGTGGGTTTGCGCCATGCGCTGCGTTTGTTGCACCCTACTTCCACCAGCATGCGATGGCGCGCGGAAATGCACGCGCGATTGCGATTCGTTTTTGCCGGGGGCCGGCCAACCTAGTCTTGAAAAATTCCTGAACAACAAAATCCGGATTTCGTCCAGCGCAGCTCACGCCTCGATCTGACCGCAATTGCTCCATCCGGCACCCGTTGCGCGGGTGGTCGGCTCGGGCTTCGTTGCATCAAGCGGCAACCAACCGCGAAGAAATTCGCAAGCCATCCGGCCGTCGACTTACTCGAAGCCGTTCTTGAAGAATTCGCCCAGGCCGCTAATTTGCACACACGCAGAAAGCTCTGACACGATCAATCGGCTGGTGGGCGCTGGTTCGCTGGCGAAGCGACGGGACTGTGCGGTGATAAATTTGCCCAGAGGTAAAAACACCTGGTTCGAGCTGAAGCTCGCCTGGCCACTTGCATCCGGGGTTACGCTGGCTAATACGAACGCCTGGATATCTTGCGCTTCGCCAAATCCGGAAGGGTCGCAGAGATCACTGACATAAGCAGTGATCTGCACGGTTTCGCCGGGATTGCTGTTGAGTGATCCACTCACGATGCCGCCACCGGTGTTGGGGTCGCGCTCGGCCACGCTGATCACTGGATAGTTCAAACCCTGATTTGGGCCTGCATCCGCATCCAGCGGATCGTTTGCATTGACACCCAATGGGGCGATATCAAAACCGAGCCCGCCGTTGCCGCCCACTGAGGCCTCTACGGTATCGACCAAGGCGGTGTCTGCCACGTAGATACCCGCGCCCGCATTTCCACGGATGCTCGCGGCTCCCGGCACATGGGTTCGGAAGCGACCGCCGACAGCCACAGCTGTCATCAGGCCGCCGATGTAAATGCCGTGGCCGCCGTTGCCAAACGTGTTGTCGTCAAGACCAATACCAATGCCATTGCCAAGCAAACTTGCCTTTCCGCCGCCAGTATCTATGCGCACGCCTTCGCCGCCGTTCGCAGAAATAAGATTCTCGTGTACGAACAGATCGTCGCTACCGGTTTCGGCAAAAACACCGTGACCACCGTTGCCGATGGCCGCGGTGCCCAAGGCGTTCAAGCCAATGATGTTGCCACGCACGGTGTGCCGCAGCGACTCCAGTTGCCCCGCTGACGAGAACGCATGGACAGCGTCGAGCGTATTACCGGAGATCAGGTTGCGAAATTCCGGAATCGGATCGAATAAACCGCCGTTCGCGAAGGTCCTGTTGCCGATGACATTCACTGTGGTGCTGGGCCCGAAGATTACGCCGCTGCCGTTACCCAAGCCGGCCATGCCGGTGACGTCGGTGCCGATAAAGCTACCGACTATGCTGACGCCGCCCAATCCGCATGGATTGGGTGGCGGAAGGCAGACGCTTTGCACGCGAATGCCCGCCTGCTGGAAACGATTGATGGCCAGGCCACTGACGCGCGACGAACTGCCGCTGCAACCTGGCAGGGTCTGCGACGCGCGGCCAAATGACAGTCCGTCGACAGCGCCCGCGAACGAGCCATCGAGTTCGATTTTCAGCAGCGCATTGGTGCCGCGAACCAGCGTGTTCGGAATGGCGCCTGGCTGCGTATAGCCATCAATGTGCAGCGGAATGGAAACCAGGGGCAACGACGTGAGCGGTCGAATGGTATGTGGACCGGCGCCGGGCATCGCAAACTCGATGGTATGCATCGGGCACATGACAGCGCCCACATTGGTCAGCGCATTGGCATCCAGGATGGCTTGGCGCAGACTGCCCGCACCGCCATCGGCATTGTGGGTGACGCTGAATACCGCCGCGAGCAACGCGCTGCTGGCCATGCTTGCGATCAGTCCGATAGCAATCGGAAACCAGGCGCTGCGCATCGAGGAGAATGTACGGGTCATGTGGTTGGCTGATTGAAGTGGCGACAACGACAAGAACAGGAAACCGCAGGACATGCGGACATCAAGCCATGAGCGCACCTCATGGTGGACTCACAATGTCGGCGCCGTGGGCCCGATCTAAGCGCCGCTTGAGCGGCAGCTTCAGCACTGCTGTAACCGTGATGGCCGATCGACCGGCGCCGCTTGCCGATGAGCAGCTCAAGGCCTACTGCACCTCCCGGGCTCAGTCATTCTTGAGTTGTCGCGCGCCAGCAGTAAAGTTGGGAACCTTTTCCAGTGTTACCGCATTGATTGCTGGCGGTGCGGCGCCGGCACAGCGGCACCCACCCCGTCCCGCAGCGGGCGCCGCACCGCGACTGCTTCGCCATCCCAGTGCCACCGGAGCCGCTATGGAGCATGAAACTCATCTGGGCACGCCCGCGGTCTTCGACGGGCACGACGATCCCAGCGACGAGCGTCTGGTCGCGTTGGCGCGGGACGGAGATACGCGCGCGCTCGAATCGATCATGCGCCGTCACAACCGCATGCTGTTTCGGACTGTGCGCGGCATTTTGCGCACCGATAGCGATGTCGAGGACGTGCTGCAGGAAGGCTACTTGAAAGCCTTCCGCAATCTTCACCAGTTCGGCCCGCCGCTGCGTTTGCGCGCCTGGCTGGCGCGCATCGTGGTGAACGAAGCGTTGATGCACCGCCGTCGATTGAATCCCGCCGCACCCAGCGATACGCCGGATAACGCTTTCGGCGAATTCGCGGCCGCTTCTGGGCCTTTCGATGAAGCGGCGCGAAGCCAATTGCGGCGCGTGTTGGAACTGGCCATAGACCGGTTGCCCGCGCCGTTTCGCTGCGTGCTGATGCTGCGTGATGTCGAGCAGCTGAGCATCGCTGAAACCGCGCAATGTCTGGATCTGAATGAGGCCACCGTCAAGACGCGACTGCATCGAGCGCGGCTGCTGATGCGGCACGATCTGGTCAGCCTGATGGGAATCGATGGGCCTTCGATGTTCGATTTTGCCGGTCGCCGGTGCGAATTGCTGGTGGTGCGCGTGTTGGCTGCGTTGCGCGGCGAGTCAGTCAAGGGCTGAGCGGCGCAAACGCTCAAGGAAATGCAATGTCGACACGTCTTTTCAGCTTCATTGGCGGCAGCTTTGGCAATTGGCGCGTGGTCTCGACGCGCACCATCGCGGGCGAGCAGTTACCCATCGTTGAACGCATCGGCATTGTCGACGGTGCTGACGCCGCCGCCGTACCCGGTAGGCGCTGGCATCTGCGCGGCACCACCAGCAACGCGCGCTACATAGCAGGTACCGAACAGGACGAACTGAACGCGCGTCAGCCACCGCTGGCACGCGTCGAAGCTATTTGCGGGGCTTTCATTCCCATTCGCAAAACAGCCGCATGGTGGATGCTGGCGCAAGACCAGCGCCGCCGCATCTTCGAGGATTCCTCTCAGCATGTGCGTGTCGGGCTTGGCTACCTGCCGATGATCGCGCGCCGACTGCACCATTGCCGTGATCTGACCAGCGCCGAGCCGTTTGATTTTTTGACATGGTTCGAATTTGCGCCGGCCAGTACCGACGCATTCGACAACCTGCTGGCGACGCTACGCGCGACCGAGGAATGGGATTACGTCGATCGCGAGATCGACATCCGTGTAGTGCTCGACACAGTGAGCGCCTGAGTCAGGTTTGAATCGGGAACTTTCCGCGGTCTTGCCGCATTGAGTAGACGCATTCGACTTATGGCGCCGAAGGCTTCGCGCGCCCGATTGCCTGCACCTCACTTCTCGGAGATCGACCATGTCAAGTCCTGTTGTCAGCCCTCCCGCATTGATTATTCCAACCTCGCAGATTGCACGCCGAGGTTTTCTCGGCAAGTCACTCGGCGGCGTGCTGTCTGCTGCTGCCGTTGCGTTGCTTACCGGCAGCAGCGCCGCACGTGCAGCGGTCGCCGCCGGCGGACAGATGACCGAAGGTGATGTGCAGATTCTGCAGACAGCGCTGGGCTCTGAACGCCAGGCCATCGCGGCCTACGGGGTCGGTGGCGGTAGCGGACTGCTCAAACCTGGCACCTTGAAAGTTGCGCAAACATTCGCCGGCCATCATCGCGAGCATGCTGCTGCGCTGATCAAAGCGATCCGCGATCTCGGTGGCAGCGTAGCCGACGAGCCGACTGCAGCGAGTTACAAGTTTCCGGTCGAAACGCTCAAAACCGAAGCGGATGTACTGACCTTTGCCGCCGGCCTGGAACGCGGCGCGATCAGCGCCTATGTCGGGGCGATTCCATTGTTCAAGAACAGCGCATTGGCCTCGGCTGCGGCAAGCATTCTCGCCGACGAGGCGATGCACTGGGCAGTACTGCGCTCAGCGCTCGGTCTGGATCCGGTGCCGGGAGCGTTCTTCTCATGATCCAAGGTAGGACGCGCGTCGGCATTGTGCCGACGCGCTCGGCGCTGGCGCTACTGTTGGCGCTCGCAACCATTGCCCGCACGGCGTATGCGGTCGAAGATGGCGCCGCTATCTACGATCGCTGCCGTGCCTGTCACACAATCGAAGCCAATGGCACCGGGCCGCGTCATTGCGGCTTGTTTGGTCGCATGGCAGGTACCGAGCCAGGGTTTGCATATTCGCCGGCGATGCGCGTCTCGCGCATTCGTTGGAACAAGCAGACGCTCGATCAATTTCTGGCTGCGCCGACAAAGCTTGTGCCGGGCACGTTGATGACTTACGCCGGTGTACCCGATGCGGCGGAGCGCAAGCGGCTGATTGTTTATCTGGAATCTGCAAGCAAGAAGCCGACCAGCTGTCGTTGATGGTGCATGGACATAGCGGCGCGCTTTGTTCCAATACTGCTTGGCTTTCGGCGTCCGCCGCATTTTCTCGCCGTCAGCGGCAGGAAGTTAACCATGTCAGGGCGCACTGTCTGCATTTCGCGCCGCGGTGATTGCCTTTACAAGTTCTACTATGCCTTTGTAATCGGGGATGTGCTTCAACGCTTCGTTCTTTAGTTGGCCGATGCGATCCAGTCGCCGCAGGGTCCCATTGGTCAGCAGATAGGCGCCGTCGTCGACTAATGACATGAGCTCGCGATCGCTGGGCGCTGCCTTTTGCAGGAGATCCGAGTAGCGCCGGAGGCGGCGGCGAGTGACCTGGGAATCGCGGCGACAGACAGGACAGTCAACACAATCTGCATCGACATAGAAGCGCAGCGTTTCGAACCAGTAGCGTTGCTCTCTCGCAAAGAAGATGAAGCGTCGCTCGCATTTTCTACAGTTGCGGAGGACGTCGACGTAGTAAGCACGCGGGAAGACTGAATAATTTTGCTTCGATGGGTCCGCGATCAACACGCTTTCCGGAAAGAGCCAATCTCCTTGATTGCGCCAAAAACCTTGGCGAATGACATCCTCCGGGACGGACAGTCCGGAGGAAATGGTCGAGGCTCCGTACCTCGGATGAGTTACCAGTTCTGGCGAATCATGGCGCTTGCGTTTCTTCACGTAACTGGTCTGAGGTCAGCGCGTTGACGCCTTGAGTTGCACTCCGTCCAAAACTTCAGTTCTCGAATCCGTTTGCAAATAACGGAACGGTAATCGCCCCGACATCGAGCACGGTGACAGCGACCGGCACCGTGGTCAGGCCGGTCGCGCTCACCGAGATAGTGGCGCTGTCGTCGATGGAGTCGAGATCGCCTGTCGCCCCCAGGCGCAACGCCTGCGGTCGCATCCAGTTGGACGGGGTAAAAGTGAGCGTCGCGCCCGCAAGCACGTTGACGTCGGTGTCGCCGGCGCTGCGTGCAATGGTGACCGTGACGTCGGCGAGCGGCGCTGTCGCGAGACTGACGGTAGTTACCACCTCACCTTGCTCATCCACGCGCAGATTCTGATTGGCCACCACCAGGGCCTGACCGACGGGATTAAACGTCGCACGATAGATATTGTTGGTCGAGGTACCGGTGTAATACAGCGCCCCATCGGGGCCGCCGGCGACATCCACCTGCGCGGCGATGTCGGTCGCCCAGTAGTCGACGCCGAGCACTGCGTTGCTGCCCGGGTCAATCCGCGCGCGCATGATGCGCGAGGAGTTGCAGTCGCCATAGAAAAAGTTGCCGCGATAGTCGGCGCTGGCGGCGGTGCCGTCGTAGAACCCGCCGCCGGTGAGACAACCGCCCTGTTCAAGCGTAACGGCCTGGCCGCCACTGCTGCTGGCATTGGAACCGACCTGCTGCGCGGTGAATGTGGTGTTGGTCGGGACCGAGGCGACGTAAAGGTTGTCCTGATTAAACGATACGTCAGTGACGCCCGAGATACTCAGATTGCTGCCAACGCGAAATCGGTGTGCGTTGCTGGTGGTAAAGCTTGCAACGTTACCCGTACGCGTGACTGTGGTCACCGTGCGTGTATCGCTGCCATTGGTGCGGTAGACGATCTTGGGCGTGATGAAGCCGGCCGGCTGGTTGTTCTCGAAGTTGTTGTAGCCACCGTGGTCGCCGGCACCGACGACAAAGACCTGCTCGTAGCCATCGCCCACGACGTTGAGCCAGATCTGTCCGGTCGATGGCTGGATCTGCATGGTGAACGGATTGCGCATTCCACGCGCGAAGATGAAATCGTTGTTCGGGCCGGCGCCGTCGTCGAACGGGTTGCCGGACGGCAACGTGCCGTCGCGGTTGGCACGGCCGACTTTGGCAGCGAGCGAGATCAGATCATCGTCGACGCCAACGCCACCGCCCAGGTCGCCGATCGCCCAGTACAACTTGCCGTCGGCGGCAAAACCGATGCCGCCGCCGTCATGGTTGTTGCCGGTGGTTGGCAGGCCGCTGCGGATCACAGTGCGGGCACTGCCGATACTCGTCGACGCATCGTAGCGAATGATCTGCTGCTCGCTGTTGCTGACTGTGACGAAGAAATACACGTAGTGGTTGCGGGCGAAGTCCGGATCGAAGGCCATGCCGATGAGGCCGCACTCACTGCCAGTGAAGATCGGTGTCATGGTCGTAAACGTCGACCACACTGGCACGGCCGTGGTGAGTGCGCCGCTGAGAATGCGCACCCGACCATTCTTCTCCAGCACGAACAAACGATCGCTGCCATCCGGCGCCCAGGCCAGCCCGGTGTGCAGTTTTCCGGTGGTGTCGTTCGGCGTGTTGCGGTTTATCGAGAACACCGATTCGGCCCAGTTCGGATCGCTGACCGCAGCGGCAGCCGGCAGACTGCTGCCCAGAGCGGTGCACAGCACAAGTAGGTTGACAGCGCGCATCGCAGACGACTCCATGACCAGGGACCGCGCGACCATAGCCCGGAAGAAAACCCGGTTCAGTGAACCATTCCCCAAATCATGGCGGCCAAATAATTGCGGCGTACCCGAACGCAGCGCGGTCGAGGGAACAGGGACGAAAAGGCATTTTCCCGGAAGCCCTGCCTGGAAATGATTCTCGATCCCCGGTTACCTACTCCCCGGACACTAACCCGCCGCCCGCCCGGCACGCGCCGACAGCAAGGGCACGGCATGCAGCAACGCCTGCCCGACCGCGAAGGCAATGAACAACCAGCCGAGCCAGGCCAAGGAACGCGGCAGCGGAAACGGTTGCGCCACCAGATAGGCCGCGTGCAGCGTCCAATAGCATGTCATCAAACGCAATGCGGCCATTCCGGCAGGATGTTGCTGCCAACTGCGCCGGGCAATGGCGATGGCGAGTGCGCCGGTCAGCAGGATCAACAGGCTCCAGAATGCGTTGATTGACGACAGTGCCCATTGCATGCTGGACGGTGCCGAGCGCATCGCAGCGGACCATCCGAACACCGTTGGCAGGAAAAAATGGAAGCCCCCCATGCTCATCGACAGGCCACCGCCGACGTACAGAGCGAGCGCGTTGCCTCTTGCATTGCTCATCGACCGACCCCTCAGTAGTGTGGAGGCTGCAAGGTAGACAGGATGACCTGCCTATTCCATCGACTTGTGACCAGCGACGGCGGACAGTGACGAATGGTTAGTCGCACGAGTGCCCTGGGCAAATGGCTGTCGCGGCCCTACCCATTGTGGCGCGGCATTTGGCCAGAGCTACGCCTGATATTGGCGGTGTCGGCCGTAGCGATGGTGCTGATCCTGGTCACGCGCCCGTTTGGTTTGTCGCGACTGCCAACGCAGGTCGCAACACCCCTGATTTTGCAATTGACGCTGGCTGCGGTGCTTGCCGGGATGCTGCTGCGCGTCGGCGTGCCCGCGCTATTGGAGCGCTGGCGATACGACTCGGACTGGTCGGTCGGGCGCGAACTGATATGGGTCGCCGTTGAGGTGGGCGCACTCGCTGCCGTGCTTATGGCAGTGCTGGTTTGGCGCGGCTGGGTGCAAGCTACGCTGTTGCAGGCCTTGCTGTTTCTCGCTATCACCGCACTCTGCTCGATGGTGCCAATGGTTTTGCGCACCTTGTTGGTTGAGCGCTGGCTACGCGCGCGCGCGCAGGCTCAGGTCGAGCGCTTGCTGCCCGAGGTAATGACTGCCTTGGTGCCGACGTTGCCGGCCATCGCGACGCTGCGTTTAAATGCCCAGGACGCAACGTTGGAACTGCCGGCGCAGGCACTTCGTTACGTCCGCGCCGAAGAAAATTATGTCAGGTGGTTTGGTCGCTGGACGAAAAATGCCAACGCCGCCTATTGCGCGCGACGCTTGCCGATTTCGAGTGCCAGCTGAAAGAACACGGCGTGGTGCGCTGCCATCGCTCTTACCTGGTTGCGCTGTCCGCGATCATCGAAGTCAGCGGCAATGCGCAGGGCTGTCAACTGCGCCTCGCTGGAATTCAGGAGGCGATACCGGTTGCACGTTTGCGCGTGGCAGAATTCCTCGATCGATTGCGACGGTCGCGCGGCTGAGTGGCAAAGGCGTCAGAATCATTTAGTCCATCTGGATAGCATCGCTGGTGCCATTCGCGGTGGGTAGCAATGTTTCGCTCGCTCGATGTCGGCTTTCGCCGCCGAAAAGCGCCGTTAGAAATACGACCAACGAGGTTGCCCCAAGGGCAGAAATGAAAACACCGATGCGCGAAACCACGCCGAACTCCCGCCCCCGCTTACGCGACACTCGCCACAGCACTGGCACGCGGCTCGTTGTCGCAGTCGGTCTGTGGCTAGGCCTGAGTCTGGCGTGCGCAGCCCAGAGTTTACCGGCGTCCCCCGACACCGCTAATGCGCTGGCAGCGTCTGGCGAAGTGCGTACGCCATACTGGTCGCTTCCGCACTTCACGCTCGGCAACCCCAACAACGATCCGCAACTCGGCGAAGGCGCGTCAGGTCAGCTGTTCGGTTCCGCCATCGCATTGGATGGCAACACCCTCGCCGTAGGCGCATTCGGCGGCTGGAACGAACTGGGCCAACCGACCGGTGCCGTCTACATATTTAGTCGAGTCGGTAATGAATGGGTACGTCAGACCAAGCTGTTGGCGCCGGATGCAAGCATCTATGACGCCTTTGGTGCCGAACTCGCACTTGAAGGCGACACGCTGGTTGTGGGCGCACCGAACTATTCGCGCACACCACTTTTTTACCAGGGCGCGGCCTATGTGTTCGTGCGCGATGCGGGCGGCTGGCACTACCAACAGACTTTGCTGGAAAGCGCGCCGCAGCGGAACGGTCACTTCGGCGCGGCAATCGCGTTGAAGCAGGACACCTTGGCGATTTCTTCGAATTTTCGCGAGCTCGGCAATGTGCCGGATGCTGGCGCGGTGTACCTGTTCGGGCGCAGCGGCAATCAGTGGCAGTTCCGGCAGGAAATCACCGCACCGGTTCCCGTTCAAAACGGCCAGTTCGGCTCCTCGCTATTGTTGCTGGATAACGATCTGTTCGTTGGCGCCAGCGGCGAGGGAATTCAGGCCGGAGCAGCCTATGTTTTTGCGCGCGAGAACAAAGGGTGGGTGCCGCGTCAACGCTTGGTGCCGCAAGTCTCCGGCACCTTGGACCTGTTCGGTACGGACATCGCGGGCAACGCCAATCGCGTGCTGATCTCGAGCCCCGCGCATCTTGGTGGTGGCAGCGAACCGGGCAAGGTAATCGAATGGCGACACGTGGCAGGCCAATGGATCCAGGGCCAGACGCTGATCGGGAACATTGTGCCGGACCTGAAGAACTTCGGGCGCTGCCTCGACTACCGCGATGGTCGATGGCTGGTTGGATCGGTACTGATGATACCGCCGCCTTCCATGGTGGGCATTGAACTGTTCGAGTACGAGGACGTCGCGGGCACTCTGACTCGCAGGCGACAGATCAGTTTGCCCTTCGCGGACGACAACGGTTACGGCCTGCGTAGTCTGACATCCAGCGCGGATCAGGTCCTGCTTGGCCTGCCGAGCAGCTTTGCATTTCCGCACGTCTCGGCAGGCGAAGTGCGCATTTTTAATGAGGTACCACAGGGCGCTGATGCCCAGTTGACCTTGAACAACGGCAGTACCGCGACCGGCGAAAACTTCGGTGCGGCAATCGCGGTCAACAGCGAATGGTTGCTGGTGGGTACGCCCTACGAGCGGCGCCAATCGGCCGCGGCCGGCACGGTATTCGCGTACACGCGCGAGGCGCTGGATCAAGGGCCGCCGCTTACGCTGTCAGCCAACGACGACGCACCGAGAGATTACTTTGGCTCGGCGCTTGCTTGGAGTAACGGCACCTTTCTGATCGGGGCCCCTGGCAATGCCGGTGCGGTCTATCACTTCGTGCTGGTGGGTTTCGACTGGACGCAAACCGCCAAGTGGCCAGCCCCG
>JANMSL010000788.1:0-4237 GCA_031389245.1 Lysobacterales bacterium
CTGGCCCTGCTGCAAGCCGCGCAGGTAAATTCAACCGGCTTGCTCGATCGGTCGGCGGCGGATCGAATAGCCGCCTTCGATGTGGACGCCAGTGATAGCAACGCGCACTGGATTGGCCGAAGAGTCGGCGCGTTTCGTCTGCATCAGCTGATCGGTCAGGGCGGGATGGCGCTGGTATTTCTGGCCACACGGGAAGATGCCGACTTTCAGAAACAGGTTGCCATCAAGCTGTTGCATCGCGGTCTGTTTTCGGAGATCGAACAGAAATTGTTTCGGCGTGAACGCCAGGCCCTGGCCAGCCTCTCGCATCCACATATCGCCCGATTGATTGATGGTGGCATTGCCGAGGGCGGCGTGCCTTACCTGGCGATGGAATATGTCGACGGCGTTTCTATCACCCGTCACTGTGCCCAACAGCGCAGCGACCTGGGCATGCGCCTGAAGCTGTTTGCCACCGTGTGTCGTGCGGTCGAAGCAGCGCACCAGGCCCTGATCGTGCATCGTGACATCAAGCCTTCGAACATTCTGGTGACCAGCGATGGCAGCGTAAAACTGCTCGACTTCGGCATCGCCAAATTGCTGCTCAGTGACGACGATTCGCCGACCCGCACCGGGCTGACACCGCTGACGCCGGAGTACGCCGCGCCCGAGCAATTCGGCGGCGGACCGATCACTACCGCCACCGACGTGTATGCGTTGGGGATCCTGTTGTATGAGTTGCTGCTGGGCGAAAGGCCGCAGCGTGGCAACACGCAGAAGCCCTCAATGCACGTGGGCCTGGTGTCTACCGACCTGGCCGCGTTACCGGCAGCACCACACAGCCTGCGGCGTTTGCTCAAGGGCGACCTCGACAACATCGTAATGAAAGCGCTGGAGCTCGAACCGCAGCGGCGTTACGCCTCGGCCGGCGCGATGGCCGATGACATCGAACGCCATCTGCATGGTCAACCGGTTGCCGCGCATCCGCCATCGCCCTGGTATCGCACGCGCAAGTTTATCCGGCGACACCGCGGTGGCGTGGCCGTCACCGCGCTGCTGGTTCTCGGCATTCTGGCCAGCCTGGGGGCAGCGCTGTGGCAGGGACGCGTCGCACGCCAGGAGGCGGCTCGAGCCAACACCGTGCGCGATTTCATGGTCGATCTGTTGCGTCGAACCACGCCCGCAACTGCCCAATCCGAACGCCCCGACGTGCCGACGCTGGTTTACATGGCGGCGACCGCGTTGCCCAGCGAGCTGATCGATCAGCCGGAAACGCGCGTCGAGTTGTTGTTCACGCTGGGTAATGTGTTGCGCCACATGCGTGACTATGAGCGGTCCGAAAAGCTGCTGGTCGAGGCAGCGAGATTGGCTGCCGCCATGCCGATCAACGACCGCCTGCGCATCGTCACCGAGCTGGAACTGGCGCGTACCCTGCTGCGCAAGGGCGATCTGGACGCGGCGTCAACACACCTGAATCCATTGCTGAAACTTGAACCACGGCTGCTGCCCGCCGATGTGCCGCGTAGCATGCTGCTCAAGGTCGCCATGGCCATCGACGCGCAAACCGGGCGCAGTGCGTCAGCGGTAGCCACTGGTCAGCAAATGCTTGAGGCCTACCGCAGCGACTGCGCTGCTGGGCTGCGGTGCAGTGAGCTGGCCTATGCCGAGAGTGATTTCGCCAGCGTGCTGGCCGGTGCTGGAGCGTTTCCAGCTGCGCGCGATTTGCTGGTAACAGCGTTGCAGCGCAAGCGCAGCACCGGCGCCAGCGTTGGCAGCATCAAGGACACTTTGATCACGGAGTCTGCCGTGGCGATGTCGTTGGGGGACCTCGATTTCGCTGAGCGCAAAGCCCGTGAGGCCGATGCGTTGGCTGCAACCTTGGGCAATAGTCTGTCGCGACCGGACACAGCTGGGCGTGTGTACATTGCAGACGTGTTGCTGGCGCAGGAACGTGCTGCGCAGGCGGTCGAACTGCTGCAGTCGGTGCTGACCATCCGAAAGGAAAACAATGCGTCGACATGCGCCTCGAATTACGCTCAGGCCCTGCTTGGCCGTGCGCAGTTGTTGCAACAACAGTGGGAAAGCGCCATCGCCACCAGCAGGCAGGCCAGTGACAGCGCACGGCGTTGTGCACGGCCCTGGGAGAAGACGCCGGGTCGCGGTCCCGAGCTGACATTGGCGCGCGCGCTCGCAGCCAATGGACGCAAGGATGAAGCCGATGCCATCTATCGGCGATTGCTCGCCCAGGATCCGGCGCTCAAGTCCGGCAGCCCGTTTTCTCGCATTCCTGCAATCGCCGACATCATGCGTTTGGCGCTGGCCCTGGGCGCGCGGGATGCTGCAGTCGTGCACGCCGATCAACTCTTGGCGCTGCTCGACAGCAGTGAAGTATTGCGCGATGCGCCACTGCGACTCGAAGCAGAAATCGTCCTGCACCGATGGTCCGCAGTAC
Source organism: Lysobacterales bacterium (assembly GCA_031389245.1). GTDB lineage: Bacteria > Pseudomonadota > Gammaproteobacteria > Xanthomonadales > Ahniellaceae > 0-14-3-00-62-12. The sequence continues at coordinate 2,432 of JANMSL010000788.1, forward strand.
GCGCCGAAACAACCACGCGGCCGCGGCCGAAATCAGCGCTCGTCGAAGCGCTTGGCAAGATGCCGCGTTGGCCAGTGGCGGCGCGACTGCAGCAAGAGTTGTCGGCGCCGATTGAAGCGCCGTTCGTGCGGAAAACCTTGACCTCAGATTGAGTCGACGGGTGCGCCGGGCCGGACATCGACGCGAGGTATTGACCAAAAAAATGGGCATGTATACTTCGCGTACCCAGCTCGAGGCGCGATAGCCGCCCAACAAAAAGCCCGCTTGTTGCGGGCAGTTCGATCAATCACTGGAACCTATCGCGACTAAGCGACTTTCCAGTTTTTGTTCCTGGCTTGCGCCACGAGCTTGTCACTCGCAGATTCGCTCTCGAACTTCCTAAGAATTTCTAGAAATGATGCAAGCTTCGCGTCGCCGTTGACGTGCCCTTGGTAGAGGCCGCGTAACAGGCGATCCGATGCAGGGTCTATTTTCTTGTTCTTACCTTTCTCCCATCTGGCTACCGATTGTTCATCGCATCCAAGCTTGAAAGCCAGTGCAGATTGCGATAGATCAAGCTCTTGCCGCAAGAAACGGAACTCTTCGGGCGTCAATGGTTGTGGGCGATTCGTAACAGCTAGCCCTATCGCTTTGTGCAACGCTGCAACGTCGTGAATCACGACACCATCGCCATACGGCGTTTTTACCAGTTCATAGCCGTTTTTAAGGTAGACGTTTGGTAGGCCGCAGCCTTGATATTGATACATGATTCACCGGTGTTCCTCTGTTCGTACGAAAATCCGAACTACCTTCAGTCCGTCACATTTCGCAGTTGCTTTGATGCTTTGGTGATCGCCTAGTTCGGGAGAGCGGGACATCACAACTTCCCAGTCTCCATGCTCTGTCTTTTTCGGCTTACCGACGATCTTCCCCTCCTGCAAGCACAATAGGATTTGATGGAAGTTCATCATGCCCGCCATGGATCGCTTCTCCAGTGGCGGGACGAACACAACATTGGACGATTTCGCCGCAGCGTGCTGAATGGCCGCTTCCAGACGGGGTGCCGTGAGCCTGAGCTTGGTAACATCTCCCACGCCGACCTCCCGACATCAAGCTATCAATTTGATAGGTAAACCACAATAGCCGTTTGTCGGATTGTCCCTGCGGAACTCTACTCAGTCATCTTCTGTTTGGCATCGTCAACTTGGGTTCGCAAATTGCTTGACGCACAAAAAATACCCCGGCGAACCGGGGTATTGATGAGTCCGTGGTGTCACCACCAGGGGCGTTGCCTGATCACCACTTGTAGCCGACGTTGCCGTAGATGAAGGCTCCGTTGAAGCCGAACGGCGCGTTGCGCGGATACGGCAGTTGGCCGCCATTGGAGGTGAGGAAAATGAACTCCTCCGGGTAGGAATCCAACACGTTGTCGCCGCCAAGCGTGAAGTCCCAGCTGTCGTAGGTGTAATTGATCGAAAGATCCAGCGTCCATTCCGCATCAAACGTTTGATCCCGCGTCGGGTCGGTATTGAGTGCGCTGAATTCGCCATACCGCGTCGCTGTTGTGCTGAAGCGCCAGTTTCCGGCGGTCCATACGCCGCCAAGCAGGAACTTGTCGTCGGGCGAGCCGACGGTAACGCGGCCTTGTTCAACGCGGCCAATTCGCTGAAGGTTGAGGCCGCCAGCAGTCAGTTCCGGCGGATTGGGCGCGATCCGGGTGATATCGGTATCACTGCGGTTGTATCCCACGGTCAGATCGAAGTTGCTGTTCTCAAGCGCCCAGCCGTACGTGCCGATGACGTCGATGCCCCTGGTTCTGGTGTCGAC
>JANMSL010000413.1:0-3644 GCA_031389245.1 Lysobacterales bacterium
CAGTTGCGCCAGCAGCGGCCTCGACCCGAACACCGCTCAGACTGTTGGCCTGGATGGTGGACTGGTCGACGCTGACCGTGATGCTGCCGCCGCTGGGCTGCAGCAGCACTGCGTGGCCAAGGTTGTTTCTGATGATGGTTCCGGTGACCGCAGAAGTTGCCGTGGCCGCGCCACTGAAGACGATTGCGTTGCCGGGATTGGAGCGAACGATGCAGTTTTGTATGGTTGCCGACGCCGGGCTGACCACTTGTATGGCCGCGATATTCTGGTTGGAGATATCAAGACCAAGCAGTGTCGGCGCGCCCGCCAGCACATTCACGCCGGTGCCAGAGAAACTGATCGCCGTCGACGCAGCCTGCAACACGTTCCCCGGCGCACTCGAGCGAACGGCCTGCACCGCATGGCGAATGTCGGCGAAGTTGATCACCGCCGAAGTCGCTGTGGCATCAACCACAATGCCATACCAGGTATTGGCCAAAGTTCCGGATTGCGCGAGAAACTGTACCGGGCTGGCCGCCGTGCCATTGACGCTGAGCGCTCCGCGTACGGTGAGTTCGGCACGACTCGTATCGATGCCTTGCGCCTGACCGTCACTGATCGCAAATTGCACCACGGTGCCAGCCTGGATGGTCAGAGTGGCTCCAGACACAACGGTGATGTCACCGAGCACGATGTAAGGGTTGCCGGCCGACGTCCAAGTCTGGGTGGGGATGTTGCCACCCGGAATCGTAGTTGCACCTGCAGCGCCAACCAATGCCGCCAGCAGCCATCCGGACCGAGCGATAAAGCTACGCATGCACAGCTCCCCTGGGATCGATTTGCGGCCATGATGCCAGCAAAACGGGCGCGGCATGCACCACACTCATGTCTGTTTTGCAGCGCGCGCCAACGCCACTGCGGTCTGCGCGTTCCGGCCTGCGACTATCGGCATGGAATGCGGCAGCACCGTAGGTTGGGTCCCGCAAAGCGGAACCCGACGTGACACCTTGACAACTAACCAGTCATTCCAACAATCTCATTCAAAGCCGTCCAAGAACTGCGCTTCGGTGAATTCCACCGCACCGACATCACAGCGCGCCACACCATCGCCATTTCCATCACGGGGACGCGTTACGCCGCGCTGATCGATGGCCGAGCAGGCGGCATCAACGCCGAAGTCACGAGCCGGTGCGCCAGGCAGATGGGTTCGCGTCAGGCCACCGTTGTCCGCAAGCACGCCGAGTCCGGGGTCGATGCCAACGCGATCACTGGCCAGCAGGCTGGCTGTGCAGCCGGCAATCGACCCAATCAGGTTGCCCCCGCCCGCTGAGGTAACGTTGCTGCAGTCATCAGCTGCGAAACCGGGACCATTGCCGGCCACAATCGTGTTGCTGAGAAAAATGAGCCCGAAGCCGCCGTGTACGTCTTGCAGAGCGCCGACAGTCGCCATTGCGTTGGAGCCGCCATTGCCGGTGATTGTGCAATTGCGCAGCGTCAAGCGCGCGCCACCATCGTTGAGCACGGCGCCGTAATTACCCCTGTTGCCGCTCAATGTCGTGTCCTCGAGCAGCACTTCGTTGCGGTTGTTCAACAACAGGGCGCCAGCAACACGCGCCGAGTTTCCTGATACCAAAGAACGCGTCAGCGTAATCGGCGCAAAGTCATCAGTGTAAATTGCACCCGCGTTGTCTCCCCTATTCTCGCTGATCTCGCTGTCGATCAACGTAAAACAACTGCTCGGGCCACGCGTAGTGACGCCTCCTGCCAGCGCTCGCCCACTGCCCACGTCAGCAGGGTCGCGATTGCGCAGAATGCGCACACGCAATCCGCCCAGGCAACCGCGGTTGTCGATGCCCACCGCTCCGCCGAACGCACTGCCGGCTTCGTTGTCACGTATGTCCACATCCAGCAACTGGACGACCACGTTCTGGGCAACACGCAGTCCAGTACCGGCGGACACCGTGAGCACTTGCGTCAGTCGCCCGTTGGACAAAGCCAGACCCTCGACCACCACGCTGAGCGTTTCGGTCGGCGCATGCAGATCGAGCACGCGATCCATGGCAACGCCGTCAATCGTAGTCAGCGTTGGCCCAGCCCCTCTCAATACCAGCGAAGCGCGCACATCCAGATCGCCGCTCAACGAGTCATCATCACCGGTTCCGGCGAGCGTGAGTTCAAAGGATCCCGCCGGCAACACAATTTCGTCCGCGGCGGAATGGGCATTGGCCTCCATCACTGCCGCGCGCAGACTGCAAGCGCCCGCAATCGTTGCGCAATTGCCGTCGCCAGGCAGCGCATCCACCGCATCGACCGCGCTATTCACATCAAAAGTGGCTGATTGCACGGCAGATACGAACAGGCCGGCCGAAAGCACCGTGCAGGAAACAACCCTCATCACTGCGTTCATCCTCGAGCTTGGCATCATACGATTTCCCCACGAAAAAACTGAAGGAGCGCACCCGGGCGCGTTTCGTTCAGAAGCTCCTCAAATTCTATCGCGGCCAGGTCCACTCCTACGGCATGCCGCTGAACCTGCGCGGCCAGGCCACCCGCGATACAACAAAATCAATAGCGATGATCTCCCATAATCATGGCTCGCGTATGTGTGGGTGTCGACCGATTTAAATTTTTCTGCAATATCGGCGTCACAGCGGAGCGCAGCAGCGTCTCCACAACCTACCATCAACGAGGAATAATCATGTTTACCAAATCAACTCTTGCGAATGTGTTCAGCGCCTTACTTCTGTCGTTTGCGGCAACCGCCAGCGCCGAATATGAAGCGTGGTACGTGGATAACACGGACAATCATGGCCATGTCTACGGCGAGGTATCAGTCAATCATTCCACGATGACACCGCCCTCCTGGGCGTGCGGACTGTTGTTCAAGAATCCCCAGTACCTGTTGTGGAATTTTCCGGACGCAAATCCTACTGGCATCGATCTGGATGAAAACCTGTTCATCTGGATCGACAATCCCACCGCGAACTGCCCGTACGATGACCTACTGATCGAGTACACCAATAAAAGCCAGCAATTTCCGCACCAGATCGGCGCGAGCAATGCGGAGATTTGGACGGATTACGCGGCGAGCTGGGTAGATGCCAATGGCAAGACCAAGTTCATCTGCTGCAAGGGATTCAAATTCAAGATCACCGCAGCGACCTGGAACTTCACCCCGCTGCGGATCGATCAGCTCAAAGCCGTATTGGCTGATCCCCGGCAGCAACACGATGCATATCGCCTGGCATTGGATATCCAGACCGACATCAACGCGTTGACGGCTGAGCTCGCCAACCAGATCGCCCTGCGCCGCCGCACACCCGCTGCCGATTCCGAGACCAGCATCAGTCAGTTGGAAGATGCCGCATCGAATGAACTCGCCGTCGCCGCTCGTCATCTCGCTGCCAGCGCATCGTACTCAAGCGTCGGAGAATATGCCGATGCCTACCGCAGCGCCGATCTGTCTGCTCAAGCCCTCACATCCGCCAATCTGCTGATCGATACCGCGCAGAACATGATCGAACCCGAGTAAAAAAACGGGGTCAGTGACCTGGCATTCGAGACAAGCCGTCACTGACCCCATTACTGTTCTGCATTCCCATCGACAGAAACCGCTGCGCGGGTTCCGCCCCACGTGCCGCAATTGTGGGTCCGCGCTATGCGCG
>JANMSL010000151.1:0-3089 GCA_031389245.1 Lysobacterales bacterium
CGCGGCCATTCTTGGGTGCCTACGCCGCCCTATAGTCCGCCCCAGCCCCGATCGCGCAGAGTCATGCGTGCGCGCACCACATCAATGGGGACCAGTCGAATCAGTTTCCCTTGGGAGGGGCGAATACGATGCGATTCACCAATCTTGCTGCGCGTTGTCTACTGGCATTGATCGTCACCGCGGCAATGCCATGGTGGGCAAGCTCAACGGCGCATGCGTCGATCAACGCCTTGAACCTCGGCGCCAAATATGACGCCACTCAGGCGAATATCGATTTCAAGGTTTACTCAGCGCGGGCTACGCGCATGGAAGTGTGGATCTACAAGACGCCTTCCGGCGCACAGCAGGTCGCACGCTACGTCCTCACGCGCAATCTCACTACCGACGTTTGGTCGAAGACGGTGTCGGTCAACACCTTGCGCTACAGCTATGGGGTCACCGGTACCGTGTACTACGGCTATCGCGCCTGGGGACCCAACTGGCCGTACGTCAGCACCTGGACCAAGGGCAGCGCAATCGGATTCATCAGCGATATCGATGCCAGCGGCAACCGCTTCAACCCGAACAAGCTGTTGCTCGACCCGTACGCCGTAGAGATCAGCCAGGACCCGACCACACCGACCTGCGCCGACGGAACCCTTTATGCCAGTGGAGCCACGCATCGCAACAAAGACAGCGGCACCTGCGCGCCCAAGGGCCTGGTGTTGGCGACAAGCACCAGCTCGATCGGCACCAAGCCGACACGTGCGTTCAAGGACGATGTGGTCTACGAGGTGCACGTGCGCGGGCTGACGATGAACGACACCACTGTGCCGATCGCACTTCGCGGCACCTATGCAGGCGCGGCGACCAAGGCCGCGTATCTCGCCAGTCTGGGCATCACCGCCGTCGAATTTCTTCCGGTGCAGGAAACCCAGAACGCCACCAATGACGTCGATCCGGATTCCGATGTCGGCGACAACTACTGGGGTTACATGACGCTGAACTTTTTCGCGCCAGATCGCCGCTACGCGTCGGATAAAACCGCCGGTGGTCCGACCCGCGAATGGAAAGCGATGGTCAAGTCGTTTCATGACGCGGGCATCAAGGTGCTGATCGATGTCGTCTACAACCACACCGGAGAAGGCGGAGCCTGGGGTGGAACCGATGGGTTGACTGTGTACAACGTGCAGTCGTTTCGCGGTCTCGACAATCCCACCTATTACTCGTTGACCGCTGATTTACAGCATTCCTGGGACAACACCGGCGTCGGTGGCAACTACAACACGCGCAATGCCACCGCACAGAACCTGATCGTTGATTCGCTGGCGTACTGGCGCGACAGCCTGGGCGTCGACGGGTTTCGTTTCGACCTGGCTTCGGTGCTGGGCAATACTTGCCAGCACGGCTGCTTCAACTTCGACAAGATGGACAGCGGCAACGCGCTCAACCGCATTGTCAACGAACTGCCACCACGCCCGGCCGCTGGCGGCAGCGGTATCGATTTGATCGCCGAGCCCTGGGCGATCGGTGGCAATTCCTATCAGGTTGGCGGCTTCCCGAGCGGCTGGGCAGAATGGAACGGCAAATACCGCGATGACCTGCGCAAGAAACAAAACAAGTTGGGCGTCGAAGTGGTCACCACCGGACTACTCGCATCACGCTTCGCCGGCTCGTCCGACCTGTATGGCGACGATGGCCGCAAGCCCTGGCACTCGGTCAATTTGATGGTCGCACACGATGGCTTCACCCTCGCCGATCTCTACGCGTACAACAGCAAGCAAAACAATCAGCCCTGGCCTTACGGCCCTTCCGATGGCGGCGAGGACAACAACATCAGTTGGGACCAGGGGGGAATCGGCAACGAGCAGCGCAAGGCCGCGCGCACCGCGCTGGCATTCATGATGCTCAGTGCCGGTGTGCCGATGATCACCGGCGGTGATGAATTTCTGCGCACCCAGTTCGGCAACAACAATGTCTACAACCTCGATTCGCCGGCCAACTGGCTGATCTGGACGCTCGACGCCAGTGATATCGACCACCAGACTTATACCCGTCGCCTGATCGAATTCCGCAAGGCGCACGCCAGCCTGCGACCGGCAAACTTCTATTCCGGCGTCGACAACAATGGCAATGTCATGGAGCAACTGCGCTGGTTCAAACCGGACGGCGCGCAAGCTGATGCCGCGTACTTTTCCAGTACATCCAATCATGCCATCGCCTGGCGCATCGATGGCAGCGAACTGGGCGACAGCAGCAGCGCCATCTACATCGCCTACAACGGTTGGTCTGGCAACGTGAACTTCACCCTGCCCTGGCCCGGCGACGGAAAAAACTGGTACCGAGTCACCGACACTGCCACCTGGAACGAAGGCCCGAATGCGGTTGCCATGCCAGGCGCTGAAGCATGGCTTGGCGGCGAAGGCACCAGTTATGGATTGCAGGGTAGATCGGTACTGTTGTTGGTTGCCAAGTAGATCTGTTTGCTCGAAGCGACGTCGCCCTCTTGATGGATGTATGGTCCTACGCGGGATCGACGATCTGATCCCGCGTTAAAGCCCGGAGGAGGATGCGATGTCTCAGCCCATGCAGCCCAGTTGGTGGTCACGAAATTGGAAGTGGTTTGTTCCGGTGGGCTGTCTGACCACGCTGTTATTTTTTGCCGCCGCCGTCATGGTGATCGCGTCTCTGGTTTTTGGCGTAATGAAGTCCAGCGACGCTTATGTTCTGGCACTGGCCCGGGCCAAGGCCAGTCCGGCGGTGATCGAAAGACTGGGTGTTCCGATCAAGGAGGGTTTTTTCGCCGGAGGCAACATCAACGTCAATGGCCCTTCCGGCGAAGCCGAACTTTCGATTCCGATTTCCGGGCCAAAAGGCAGCGCCACAATTTTCCTTGAAGCACGCAAATCCGCCGGCCAATGGTCATTCGGCAAGCTGCTGGTCGAAGTGAAAGGTTCGAATGAGCGCATCGACTTGCTGGCCGAGCCCGACGCAGCCGACAGCAATTAGTTGCCGACGGCAGCCCATGGGGGAGCGGCGTAAGCCGCGATCGTTCGCACCACGGAGGTGCGGGGAATCGCGGCTATTGTGGGAGCGGCGTGAGCCGCGAT
>JANMSL010000445.1:0-4144 GCA_031389245.1 Lysobacterales bacterium
GTGCCAAATTGGTGCTGGAAAATATTCCATACCCTGTCTCCTTCAAAGATCGCTCCAGGCTGAACAGCGCCAAAGCACCATTTTGCAACGCATCCCCGCCGCTGGTCGTCGTGCGCTTAATGCCTTCGGAGACGGAGAAAACCTGAAAAATAATGATCACGCCCAACAATGCGATCGCCACCCATGCCCACCGGGCCGGCATCCCACTGATAGCCCCAGAAGTAACGGTTGGTGGGACTCAGCGTGAGCCCATTGCCCGTGAAGGTGAAAGTGCTGGCGTCACCCGGCAGCTTGGCGCCAGAGTGTATTTGCTGTGCCAGGCCATCGACATTGACCAGGGTGCCGTCAATCTCCGGCAGCAGCCCGATCGGCAGAATGACATGCGCGCGGGCGCGAATGGCATCGGTTATGTACGGTGAAAATGCCAAGGTAAACGTCGATGCCATCAGCGCGGCATTGACTGCAGGCGCATAGGCAAAGTCGTTGGCGACTTCAGCCCCGTAGACGATCAACGCGTTGCGTGGCGCGGACAACATCGCTACAGCCGAGAGACCGCCGGAACCGAAGCGTGGCACCACGCCAACGCTGGACAGCCCCAGTCCATTTGCACCTGAAGGCAACTCATTGAGCGCGGCACCGGTGCACTTGGCCACAAAACGCGCGAGTGAGCGTAGCGTCGCCGCCGCCGGATGCTGATTCGCGATATCACCCAGAACCAGGAGTTTGCTGCCCGCGTCGCGCAGCGACTCGGCCACATACTGCAGGCGCGCATTGGTCTGCGCGCCTTGAATCAAATCGAGCAAGGGGCCGCGCTGGTACTCGACCCCGCTGGACATCGACGCTTTGGCAACACCAGCCAATACATCGACCATTGCCCAGGGATCCACCGTCCAGGAGTCGGCCGTGGCGAAATTGAAATCAAAATCCAGCGGGTTGATGGCGTAGATTTTTCCGCCGCGCTTCCAGGCTTTGTGCACACGGTGACCCAGCAACGGCTGCTCAAGACGTGGGTTGCTGCCGATCAGGAGGATCACATTGGCTTGCTCGATCTGAGCCAAGGGCAATTCGAAAACGTTGTCGACTGGCGCCAGCATGGAGTCGATCACACGCAGACGGTGATCAATGTTCTCACTGCCCAGGCCGCGCACGATCTCCGCCAACAGTGCGCCCTCCTCGCAGCTAGTTGCCGGATGCACCAGAGCACCGAGTTGTGCTGCGCCGTGCGTTGCAACTGCGTCGTGTAAGCCTTGGACGGCGGCAGCGATCGCCTCTTCCCAACTCACTTGCTGGAGTGCGCCACCTTTGCCGCGCACCATCGGATGCGCGGCACGATCTTCGCTGTACAGACCCTGGTGGCTGTAGCGATCACGATCAGAAATCCAGCTTTCGTTGATTGACTCGTTATCTCGCGGCACAGTACGCAGCACTTCGCCGCGACGGGTGTGCAGGAACAGGTTCGATCCCAGCGCATCGTGGTAACCGACGGACGCCCGCGCGGTCAGCTCCCAGGCGCGTGCGCGGAAGCGAAACGGCTTGTTGGTCAGTGCGCCGACCGGACAGACATCGATGATGTTGCCGCCCAGTTCCGACTCGATCGACTTCCCGATGTAAGTGCCAATCTCAAGGTCTTCACCGCGGCCCATGCCGCCCAGCTCCGTGGTACCTGCAATCTCGGACATGAAGCGGACACAGCGCGTGCAATGAATGCAACGCGTCATGTCAGTGGCAATCAGTGGACCGATGTCTTCGTCGGCGACGACTCGCTTTCGCTCCGAAAAACGCGAAACCGAACGACCATAGCCCATGGCGACATCTTGCAGTTCGCACTCGCCACCTTGATCGCAGATCGGGCAGTCGAGCGGATGGTTGATCAGCAGGACCTCCATCACATTGCGCTGCGCACTGAGGGCGCGCGCACTGCGGGTAAATATCTTCATGCCCTCCATCACCGGCGTGGCGCAGGCAGGAACGGGTTTGGGCGACTTCTCGACATCCACCAGACACATGCGGCAGTTGGCCGCGATCGGCAATTTCTCGTGATAGCAGTATCGAGGCACGGCGACTTTGGCCGCATCCGTCGCCTGGATAATCATCGATCCCTTGGCCACTTGCATGGCCTTGCCATCGACTTCGATGTTGACTTGGTCGGGCGGTGCGCTATTGACCGGTTGCGCGCTCATGCCGCGACTCCAAGTTTTACATCCACGATCGATCGCCCATTGGCAATGAAGTATTCAAACTCGTGCCAAAAATGGCGCAACATGCCCTGCACCGGCCACGCAGCAGCTTCGCCAAACGCGCAAATAGTGTGCCCTTCAATCTGTCCGGCGGCCTGCTTGAGCAGGTGCAGGTCTTCGATGGTGGCCTTGCCTTCAGTGATTCGCGTCAATACGCGAAACATCCAGCCTGTGCCCTCGCGACATGGCGTACATTGACCGCAGGATTCCGCGTAGTAGAACTGACTGATGCGGCGACAGGCACGCACCATGCAAGTAGAGTCGTCCATCACGATCACCGCGCCGGAGCCGAGGCCCGAGCCAGCTTTTTGCAGGCTGTCGTAATCCATGGTGCAGTTCATCATGGTCTCTGCAGGCAATACCGGCATCGACGAACCACCCGGAATCACCGCCTTCAGAGAGCGGCCGGCGCGCATGCCCCCCGCCATCTGCAGCAAGTCTGCAAACGGTGTGCCCAATCGAATTTCAAAATTGCCCGGCTTGGCGACGTGTCCGGAAACCGAAAATACTTTCGGCCCGCCATTGTTGGGCTTGCCCAGGTTCAAGAACCACTCGGCTCCATTGCGGATGATGGCCGGCACTGAAGCGTAGGTTTCGGTGTTGTTGATCGTGGTCGGCTTGCCGTAAAGACCAAAATTGGCGGGGAACGGCGGCTTGAAGCGCGGCTGTCCCTTCTTGCCTTCCAGCGACTCCATCAGCGCCGTTTCTTCGCCGCAGATGTATGCACCGGCACCCAGGGCGGAATAGATGTCCACATCAACACCGGATTGGAGAATGTTCTTGCCGAGCCAACCGTGTTTGTAAGCATCGGCTAATGCTTCCTCGAAGTGCTCGAACGGCTCGTGGTGGAATTCGCCGCGCAGATAGTTGTAGGCGACCGTCGATCCGGTCGCATAACAAGCAATCGCCATACCTTCGATGACCGAATGCGGATTGAAGCGCAGGATGTCGCGATCCTTGCAGGTGCCAGGCTCCGACTCATCGGAATTGCACAGTATGTATTTCTGACCGGGTGCATTGCGCGGCATGAAGCTCCACTTCAGGCCGGTAGGAAAACCAGCACCACCACGGCCGCGCAGTCCACTTTGCTTGACCATGTCGATGACCTGTTCCTTGGGCATCTTCTCGCTCAGGATCTTGCGCCAGGCCTGGTAACCACCAGCCTTCAGATAGCTGTCGTAACTCCACGGCGTGTCGAAATGCAGTGTCGTGAAAACGACATTGTGTTCCTGTGGGATGGGTCCAACGGCCATGTCTGCTCCCTGCCCTTACTTCAATTCGTCCAGAATCCGATCGCAAACCTCTGGCGACAGATTCTCGTGGTAATGGCCATTGACCACCATCATCGGCGCGCCGGCGCACGCTGCCAGGCACTCCTCCTCCTGCTTCAGGTACACCCGACCATCTGGCGTGCTCTCGCCCAGTTTTACCCCGAGTTTCTTCTCACAATGACGGACGATGTCTTCGGCACCGTTCAGCCAGCAGGAGATGTTTGTGCAGATCGCAACATTGTTGCGGCCCACCGGCTTGACCTCGAACATCGAGTAGAAATTGGCGACTTCGTAGGCCCACACGGCGGGCACTTCGAGATACACCGCAACACCTGCGATCAATTCATCGGATAGATGGCCGCCGTTCTGTTCCTGCGCCGCCCACAGGCCTTGCAGCAATGCCGAACGCTTGCGATCGGGCGGAAATTTGGCGAGCCAGTGGTCGATGTGCTCGCGCGTATGACTACTCAGCGCGACCATCGGGTCGACGTTGCGCACCTTGTCGAAATTGCCAGTTGCTTTCATTTTGGGGCTCCCGGTCAGCGATCGACTTCGCCGAAATCGACACGCGCGAACGCAATTACGTGCCGCACGACCAGAAAGTTGATCAATTCAAACCTGTCAAAACTACATGTG
>JANMSL010000501.1:0-1505 GCA_031389245.1 Lysobacterales bacterium
ACCTTCGATGAACGGCAGGAGATCCAAAAGCACACGATCTGGGCAGATGCGGTTCTGGCCGACGATGACGCCTTCACCTGCGCGACGCGAGGGATATCAACAATTCGTTCGGCCTTGGCTCCGTCATGATCACTGACGCGATGCAGCCCCGCACCTGCAGCAAACAGAGTGTCGCCAATCACTGCGAGTCCATAGGCTGCAGTGATCTCCGGCCAGATCGATTCAAACCGAGCATTGCGTTCGGTATCTCCCGGCACCAGCCGATGCACACCCGTTGCCGCGGCAACATAAAGCGCGCCATTCATGCGGATCAAATCGTGCGCGACCGGCAAGCCTGAGCGCTGATCAAAGTACGTCAGCGCGCTGGCGATATCGACACGCGAAACAAGATTAGGCTGCGCCAGCCAGATTCCGCCTTGAGCGTCGAGCGCGACCCCAGGCAGATTGTTGCCGGCCGTGCCCTCGTGTTGCGGCAGGCATTCCATGCTGGCGAACTCCGTGTCAACCAGGCACGGCGGTCGCCGCTTCAACTTGACCAGAAATCGGCCGTCGTCCGTCCGCAGCATGGCCACGGGCAGGCCCGCCAGCAACGCTGACTCCAAATTCTCGCCAACGCGCCTGACCTCCCCTTGCGACCATCGAAAGAACTTGCCTTCCGCGGACAACAAGATGCGATCCCGCCCATCGGCGATCACCCCAACCGCATTGTCGAAATCTGGCTGCGCCAGACCTGGAACAAATTCCAGACGCAGCGGGTCCTGCCCAACGCCACGCTGGATTCCCTCATCGTGCGCGCTCACCCATATCTCGTCTTCCACTTCGAAAAGACGCTTGAAGGCAACCTTCGTCGACCAGCGCTGGACATTGTGCGGATGCACTGGATCAATCAGCAGCAATGTCGACGCAGTGAGATACCAAACCTGATGTCGCTGCTGATCGTAGACCACGCGCAGCACCGCCCCGAAACCACGCACATCCGCTGGCAATGACGGCATCAGCGAATGCCAGATCGGTGTTCCGGCACTGTTGAACTGGAAATAACCCAGCTCGTCAAAGACGCCGCTGTAGATACGTCCTCGATCGCCGACAGCAAGGCCGTTGAATTTTTGCTTGCCCTCGGGGTGCTCAAACACGCGCCAGCGGTTTCCGTCAAACAGCAGCATTGCGCTGGCATTCGCGACCGCGATTTTTTTGTCCGGCAACTCGATTACTGCGCTGTTGAGCACAGAGCCCCCAATGGGTATCGAGGGATACAGCGCGATGACCGGCTGGCCCCGTTCCGAGACCTGCGCGAGCAAAGGCATCGGCAGCAACCCAAAAAGCGTGAGCAGCCAACTCATCATAAGCAACTTGGTCATCGCGCCCCTCTCATCCATAGCGGAATGCTACCCGGACCCAGGCTGCTCGGGCTTGTCCCGAGAGTGCCGAGTTTTGCAGTCGTGTATCCGGGAGCGTGCCGCAGGTTGTTCAGCGTCGAGTCCTGAGCGATTGGAACAACCTGCGCA
>JANMSL010000507.1:0-2294 GCA_031389245.1 Lysobacterales bacterium
ATGGGCCGCTATGCTGCGGCACGCGCCTATCTGGATGAAGCCAGTGCGCTGCGGATGAAATCCAGGGTGGTGCCGCGCACTTCCCCTTACAATATGAATACCCGCGCGCGTATCCGGCTCGCACTGTTCGAGGGAAACACGCAGATCGCGCAGTCCCAGCTTGATGAATTATTCGTCGATGCTGATGAGTCAATGGGTATTTCCCTCACCTTGGTCGAACGATGGCTGCTGACCGCGGAAGTCGATCTGGCGTCTGGGCGCAACATTTCCGCCATTGAACTCGCCGAGCGAGTGCGCGCCAAGATCCAATCCAGTGGGCAAGGCACCTACCACGCGTTCTATGCGATACGTGCTGATCTGGTTGCAGGCGCGGCAGCGTTGCAAGACGCCCGCCCCGCCGCCGCGCTCCCTCTGCTGCAACGGACTCTGGCGGTTCGCGAAAAACTGTTGGCGCCCGCCAGCCCGCGCATCGCCGAAGCACAAATTTTATTGGCCGAATGCCATCTGGCGTTGGACGAGGTGGCGCCGGCGCGGTCACTTGCGAACGCCGCCGCCGCGATCCACGCGCTGCACAACGAGCTCGGCGAGCATTACCGCCGCCCGCTTTTTCAACTGAAGACGAAGTTGGCGAAAGCTGCAGGAAATTAACGGCGCCGAAATGGATCGGGCCTGAGCCAGCAAAACCGCGCTTGCAAGTTCATAGCACCGGGCGATTTGCGCAACATCCGCCAACTCCCGATGCAACCAGGGCCTTGCCAACGGCCAGTCGCGACGCACTGTGCGCTCGGAAAGATTCAGCGCCAACGCAGTCGCGGCATCGTCGTAAACGGCAAAGTACCGGCACTCGACAACCTGCGCCGACGCGGCTGCGTTCGCGGCGCGCCAGGCGCTTGAGATCCTAAAGAAGCAGCGGCATCAGGCGATCGGCAAGCGCGCTCACTTCGGCAGACAGCGTTGCCCATCGGGTGTTAGTGGCAGTCGGTGATCCGGAGTCAGTCGTCGCGCTCATCGGGTAGTGATACCAATTTACAGAACGCTCATGACCGCTTCTGACGCTGTTTCTTGTTTCAGGGTGTATGCGTGCCAGCGTCGAGCCGGAGACCGCCCCCTCACCTCACGCCGAGCAACCTGCGCGCCGGATCGATCCGCAAGCGCACCAAGCACTATGGAGCCGAAGTCGTGAAGAAGCGTTCGATTTTCCGTATGACCGTGTGGCTGGCATCACTCGGCTACTCAGTATTTTCGGCTGTGGTGGCCAACGCCGACGTCACCTTTACCGTCAACACGACCGACGACCGGCTGGATGACGATACGAGCGACGGCGTTTGCCATACCAGCGTCAATACCTGCGGGCTGCGTGCGGCGATCATGCAGGCCAATCACCTGAGTGCGCCGGGCGTCACAACGATTAGCGTGCCGCCTGGGACTTACACGCTGACGCGCCCGCTGGCGGGAGCCAATGGCGAGGACAATGGTGATTTGAACCTGACAACACCATTGAGCCCGGGCCAAACGATCGCGATCGTCGGCGCGGGTGCCTCAGGCACCATCATTGACGCCAATCGAATTGATGGGGTGCTGCGCGTCAGTTCGGGTCGCGTTGCCATCATGTCAGCTGTGACGATCCGCAATGGCCTGCGCCGCTTCGACAACGGCGGCGGGGTTCTGAACCATGGCAATCTGGACGTCTCGGATTGCGTAATCGAAGCGAACCAGTCGCTTGCCAGCGGTGGCGGTATCGCCAGTGTGGCGGCCGATTTGGCCGCACCCAGACTCCATGTGATGCGCAGCGCTATTCGATCCAACCTCGGATATCGCGGCGGCGGCATGTTTCTCTATGGACTGACAACAGTTCGCGATAGCGCGATTTACCAAAATGGTGCGGATTCCGGCGGTGGCATAGAAGTGGGAGGTGTTGGCGCTGGAGGCGAGTTGTTTTTAACGAACACCACGATCAGCGCAAACTACGCGAACGGCGACGGCGGCGGGATCGATAACGAGGGCTTCACTGCGCTTTACAACACCACGGTGGTCAACAACGACGCCGATCATGATCGTGACCAGCTCGGTGGCATCGGTGGTGGCGTCTTCAACAACGATGGGGCGGGTTTCGTTGTGGTGAACTCGCTGATTGCCGGAAACACCGTGCTGGACGCTCCGATCTACAACGACTGCCGCGGGGTTTTGGAGGCCTACGGCCGCAACTATTTTTACGACCTGAGCTTCTGCAACATTCCCAATCCTGGGAGCCGATTGGTTTCATTGAATACGATCGGCCCATTGCAAGACAACGG
>JANMSL010000574.1:0-2136 GCA_031389245.1 Lysobacterales bacterium
GCGTTACTTGAACAGTCACCGAGCGCATTTCCTGACTCTTCAAATGGGCTGGCGCTGGCTTGTCGGAGAAATGCACCGTGCCCTTGTCGTCAGTCCACTTGTACACCTGCGCCTGACCAGCACCGGCAAAGGCCAGCATGAACAGAACCGCCCCTATCTGTCGCATCATGATTCCCCTGTCTGCCGCAAAGCGAACATCACAACCCAGCGCGATCCATCATCCATGCCAATCTCTAAAGCTCGGCCAGCACAGCGCACGGCCGTGATCCGCGAACGCAATACCCACTAATAGTACCCAGAGCGCGCGGCACCCGACGTGGCTCGATTCTGACGCCGCGCCCTGGCAGAGGGGCGCGCACTTTTCCAACACCGATATCACCCGCGATCAACTCGAGGCTGCTGCACGTGCTGCAGTTGCCGGTACACACCGATTCAAACCCGACGCTACGCCCAAGTTCGCCTGGGCTGGTTCAGCGCCATTGCGACCGATGTTTGCAGCATTCCCAACCCGACACCCCTCCCAAGGCGGCATGTCAGCTGCCACACTAGCCACCTCCCCGGTTGCAGGAACGACAACGATGGCCACACCCAACTATTCCTACGCAAAGAAGCAGCGTGAACAGGCGAAGAAGCAAAAGAAGGCCGAGAAGCAACAGCGCAAGGCGCCCGCCAACGAGTCGACGGGTGATCCGGGTGCCGCACCGGCACCGTCGGATCGCAAGACTGAGGACTGATGGCTGCTTGACGACCGACGAGCACTTGGCCAGCAGCGGGTGCGGCTGCGCAAATCCTTGGCGAACTCGCGGCGCTCGCGTCGTGCCAGTAATGCCGCAAATGTTTGAACTGCTTGCCGCTGAGCGCTGCCAACCCGGATCGCGGGTCCGCCTTCGGCATCGCGTCGATCCCGACAAGTCGCCGCATTGGTCTGCTCAGGCCGGGCTTTGGACGAAAGGCGGCGACGTTTTTCAGCTCAGCGCCGCTCGCTCACCGGCGCTTGCAGGGTCGGTGCAGGAAATGTAGCCGCGGCCGCCTTGGAACCGGCAACGCATCGCAGACGTCGCGCCCAATCGGGGTAAAGTGCCGGGTGAGACGCTTGCACCGCCCCACACTCCATCAAAGGTACAGCACGGTCAGCGCGATCGCCGCTGCAAGTCTCAAAGCGACAATCGCGTTGAAGCAATCGAGGAAACCCGACAGATTACCCACTGCGAGGAGCTATCGAGATGGCTAGCGAAACCCAAAGATTCATCGCCGCCACGCACAAACATCCAACCTGGCCGCGCGTCTATTGTCTGGGTGATTCCTGGTTCCAGTATCCGCTCAAGTCGATTGACCTGCAGAAGCAGATTGAACGCAGCTTTCGCAACCAGGCATTGTTTTTCAACAACAGCGTGCCCGGCCGCGAGAGCGCCAAGATCAAGACCCTGCTTCCGAAAATGCGTGATCAGCTCGGTGCCTGGGAGTTCGATCTGTTGCTGGTGTCGATGGGTGGCAATGACATCGTCGGCGACGAACTGGCCGAGTTCGTCAAACCTGCCAACGAACCACAGTCTCCGGGCAGCAGCTGGCCAACGCCGGTGCCGGCCGTGGTTGATCGTTACATCCGGCTAAAAGCCTTTGGCAAGGCACTGGGTTTTGTCATCGACGACTTGGCGCGTGTCATCGAGTTGCGCAACTCGGTGGCGCCCAATTGCCACATTCTGATCAACACCTATGACTACCCGTTTGCCAGCGGTCGCGGCTACAAAATCGGGCCGATCAAGCGCGGCCCCTGGCTCAAGAAATACTTCGCCGAAGTCGGACTGACTCAATTCAATGAGCAGAATCGCGTTGCCGCCTGGTTGATCGACCAATTCGTCGACGCCACGCAGAAGCTTGAACGCAGTCATGTGCGCATCGGCGTGGTCGATAGCCGAGACACCCTGCCCGCGCTCAGCGATTGGGGCAATGAAATCCATCCAACTGAACGCGGCTTTCAACGCCTCGCCGAGCAATGCTGGGTGCCGATAATTCAGACTGTCCTGGGATTGGGCTGATCCAGGATCGCTGCGGTCACGGCCAGCGTTGAGCTGACTTCGGCTGCGTGCCGCATCGATCAGTATGGTGCGCATGGCGCGCACCGCGTATGAGAAAACC
>JANMSL010000581.1:0-7185 GCA_031389245.1 Lysobacterales bacterium
CCAAAAATCGAATAGTGAGCATCAGAAGTTTCCGGTAACGCAGAGAAAGAGGCCGTCCTGGTCGGGTCGGTTCGCGATCGTTCCAAGGTCGACATAGGCGAGCAATACATTGACGTGCTTGTTGGGGAACCACCCGACAAATACATCTCGCCAGTCGCTTTCGTTGACGCTGTCGAGGTTCTGAGGTTTTTGCCGGTATTCGACGCCCAGCGCCCACTGCGGGTTGAAAAACATCGCCGTGGAAACTTCTCCAACCAGTTGATAGCCGTCGCGGCGGCCGCCACCAAATCCGAGCAGTCCGGTTTCGTTGGCGCGGGTGGCACGCAGCGTGCCGTTGAACAACCAGTTGCGATGAAACGGTCCATCCAGGTGCAAGCGACTGACGCTGAAATAGGCATCGAGCCCGCTGTCATCTTCAGCGCCGAGTGCTTCGGCCAGCGCGAAATCATCGTTGTGTTTCCATTGCAAGCCGGCGCTCATCAGCGGCACTGTGCCGAAAATCAGATCACCACCAAGTTTCAGCTTGGCGCCGATAATCGTTTGACGGATGTTCTCCGGCAACCCAGTGCCGTGACCGAAATCGATGCCCAGCTGCTGCCTGGCAAGGGAGATCTCGAAACGATCGTTGAACGACGCCGCCACGCCCAAGGTGTCCAGTGAAAAGTCTGTCACCGCGCTGTGCGACGCGCCGGCGACCCAGTCCCACCCTGGATCGGTGCTCAGCCCAGCCAACACGGCCATTGGCACGATGCCGCCGCCAGCCGCGCCCTCGATGCTGACCAATCCACCGGTTGCGAGTAGTCGACCCTCGTCGGCCGCCCGCACGCTGCCGACGGTCGCAAGCGCCATAATGACGCCCATGGTCAGCAGTGCTTGTCGCCGTTCCATCATCTTCAGGCCTGTCCGCTCAGTAGTCGCCATGATCGAAGGGAAAATGTGATTTTTATGTATATTAATTGTTACTACTAGTGTGAATTTCACAATGAAAGCAATGAAAACTTTCCTGGTCGGCGGCGCGGTGCGCGATCGGTTGCTTGGGCGTGACGTCAAAGACCGCGACTTCGTTGTCGTCGGTGAGACGCCGGCGGCAATGCGCGAACGCGGGTTTCGCTCGGTAGGCAAGGATTTCCCGGTGTTTCTGCATCCGGACAGTCATGAGGAGTATGCGCTCGCGCGGACTGAGCGCAAGACCGGACCGGGCTACCACGGATTTGCCTTCGCCGCGGACGCCAGCGTGACCCTGGAAGAGGACCTCGCGCGACGCGACTTGACCATCAACGCAATGGCGCAAGACGGCGATGGACAACTGGTTGACCCCTATGGCGGCGCGCGTGACTTGGCCGATCGCTGGTTGCGGCACGTGTCTGCAGCCTTCGTTGAAGATCCAGTGCGTGTTTTGCGCGTGGCACGATTTGCCGCCCGTTATGCGCCACTGGGTTTTCGCATGGCACCGGAAACGTTGGCGTTGATGCGTGACATGGTGCGTGCCGGCGAGGTCGCGCATCTGGTCGCCGAGCGGGTGTGGGCCGAGACCCAGCGGGCGCTGGCCGAGCCACGGCCGGGCACGTTCCTGCGCGTGTTGCGCGATTGCGGTGCGCTGGCAGTCATATTTCCGGAGCTCGATCGTCTCTATGGCGTGCCGCAACGCATCGAGTTTCATCCCGAATACGACACCGGCGTACACCAGGAGCTGGCGCTGGATGCCGCCGCGCAGTTGGCGCCCGGCAATGACCTGATCGGCTGGTGCGTCATGACTCACGACCTGGGCAAGGGCCTCACCGCGCGCGACGCGCTGCCGCGCCACGTCGGTCATGAAAGCGCCGGGGTGCCGCTGGTCGCGGCGCTGTGTCAACGCCTGCGCGTGCCCATCGAATATGCGCAGATGGCAGAACACGTCTGCCGCGAGCACCTGAACGTGCATCGCCTGCAGGAACTGCGCCCTGGCACCGTACTGGAACTGCTCGAACGCATCGACGCGTTCCGCAAACCCGATCGCGTGCGCCAGTTGGTACTGGCCTGTGAAGCGGATAAGCGCGGGCGTGCCGCTGCCGATTTGCCCGGCGACGATTATGCACCGACGCGATTGTTGCCTCAGTTGCATGCGGCAGCGATGTCGGTCTCGGCAAAAGACTTTGTCGCGCAGGGCATGCTGGGTGAGGCCATCGGTGCGGCGATGCGCGATGCGCGACTGCAAGCGCTGCGAGCTGTGCATCGACTCTGAGCAGGATAGATTCCAGCGTCTATGCTTGAGTCGTGTTTGTGGGTCGGACTTCGGTCCGACGCTTTTTTCGCTGCACACCTCGTGGCGCAGTTGCGCAAAGCAGGCTTCGCCCCGATCAGGGATGCTCCGCCTCGGCATGCTGATGCTCATGCCGCAGCAAATAAATCCCGCTGACGATGATAATGCCGGCACCGATGAATACCCATCGATCGGGGAAGGTGCGCCAGAGCCACCAATCGAGTGCTACGCCCCAGGCCAGCGCGGTGTATTCGAAGGGTGCGGCAACGGCCGCCTGGGCGCGGCGAAAGGCCTCGGTGATTGCGTATTGACCAAGCGCACCGGTAATGGCGAGCGCCAGCAAGATGTGCCAGTGCTCAGCGCGCAAGGGCTTCCAGTTCGGCCAGGCCAGCGCTGTGGCGCCGATGCTGAGCATGGTAATCATCCAGAACATCATGCTGGAGGTAGAGTCGGTGCGCGCGAGCACGCGCACTGAAATCGAGGACAGCGCATAACAAATGGCGGACAGCAGCACCATCAGGCCGGCTGTACTGATCAGTCCGTCACCGCTCGGACGCAATACCACCAGCACGCCGACGAAACCGATCACAATGGCGATCCAGTGCGCGCGCCCAACCTTTTCCTTCAGCAGCGGAACCGACAGCAGTGTGATCAGAGACGGTGCCACGAAGAACACCGCGTACGCCGCGGTCAGCGGCATGCGCTTGAGCGCATAGGCAAAGCTGCCCAGCATCACAATCGAAAGCAGGCCGCGAAACAGGTGCAGCGGCCAGTGGATGCGCAGCAACTGGGCGTAGCCACCGGCAAAACCGACCCAGATCACGACCAGTGGCAACGCAGTCAGGCCACGCAATGCGGCGACTTGGAGTGGCGGATAGTGCGGAGTCAGCAGCTTCAAGGCGGCATCCATCAGCGAGAACGCGCCCACGGCAAATACCATGAAGGCAATACCACGCAGATTGTTTTGGCGAATTGAAGACATGCGCTGTAATTCGGAAAGAGGTAAGCGTGGCGTGGACGAAACTTCGCGACAGCAATCGTCTAGGGTTTCGTCTCGACGCAGCGACCGGCTAAGAAACCTCTGAACAAGTTCGGAGCCTGGATAGACCCCTGAGTCAGGAGGGCGAAAAACCGCAGGTCCACCAGCTGCGCTGTTGAAAACCAGGGTGTGGCAAAGGATCAGCTGTACAGCGCAGACGAAGTGGCGACTAATTCAGACCTTCCCCAGGGCGCCTAAGACTTTTTGCCGAAAGGCCAGCCAAGCTTTCCGAGCAGTCCGGATTTCTTATCGCCTTGGGGCGGGCTGGGGTCGTGCCGGCGTTGGCGCGGCGTCCATTCGATCAGGCCGATCATGTCGTAGGCATTGACCAGGTTGAACACGGCATCCATGCTGGCGCCAGCATCGGCAGCGATCTCATTGAGACGGGACGGATTGCTCATGAAGGTGACGATGGCCGCATGATCGCGAAATTCAGGCTCTGCGGACACGGTTCCCTTCAGTCGATAGGTTCCGCCCGGATCGAGATGACTGGCAAGACGCCCGGTCGATTTCAGCAGGGTTTGCAGCCAGACCAACTCGTTGAAAGGCCGCGCTGGTTCGCTGGTACGCAGCTGGCCCAGCTCGCGCGTCGTTACCACTTTCCAATCTTTGATCGGTAGCACGCGGCTGCAATAGGGGATCAGACGCGACAGTCCACCCGCGGCATGGAATACCTGGTTTTTTGGATCCAGTGTCAACGCAGGTGCCTCGGCGGCGAGAATCTGCGAAGGCGTGATGATGGCGCGTTCGCCATCGAGATAGTCGCGGATCGAATGTTCACTGTTATCGGCATCGAGGATGCGGCGAATATTCGGATTCTCCGCGGTCAATCCCGGTTTCCGACTCAGCGCTTCGGAGCTGTCGTTCATGCGCGCCTGAGCGCGCGCACTGGGCGCGCTGGTGGCGGCAATGCTGGTGCTGGACTCAATCTGCAGTTTTTTGATCAGCGGCGCCTCGGTCTTCTCGCGCTCCGCCCTGATCAGCGCTTCAATGCCTTCCGCGACGGGGTTGGTCGAGGGCTGCGCCTGCGCTTTGGCCTGCTCCTTGATCAATTCGTCCAGGCCCAATGCCACCGGTTCGCTCGGCGGCGCCTGTCCCCAGACATCGCGCGCCGGGGCACCCGTGTCGACTTTCAGATCGGACAGGTCGCGAAAATAGAAATCTTCGGTGGCGGCATTCACTGGCGACGCCGCAAGCGTTGGCGCGCTCGCCTGCTTCAATACATCGATAATGTTTTCTGCTTTCAGCGGCTCGCGAAGTATCAGACCGTCCTGTTCGGGGTGCTCGTTGTCGCACAGGATCGAGCAGCGCATTCCGCTGGCTACTGCCCGGGTACGCGCCATGTGGCCAGCAAAATTGTTCGGATCGACCACGACCAGATCTGCCTTGATCTCGGTGCCCCAACGCCATTTCTCTGGCACGTCCTTGGCAACTTTCCGAATCAGCAGGCGCAGATGCGCCGCC
This sequence comes from Lysobacterales bacterium, assembly GCA_031389245.1. Taxonomy (GTDB): domain Bacteria; phylum Pseudomonadota; class Gammaproteobacteria; order Xanthomonadales; family Ahniellaceae; genus 0-14-3-00-62-12. Next base: position 4,743 of record JANMSL010000581.1, read on the forward strand.
TGTTCGTCAGACAATCCAACCGATGCGATGATCAACTCTTTGGCCATGCGCATAGTGTGGGATCAGAAGCGCCGAAAGTGCAACCCGTTTACGTTCAGGCGCTTCATTTTGTCGGCGTCAGCGTCGCGTCGTCGGCGCCTGCACAGCGGTAATCAATCGGACACGACTTCTGCGCGCTTACTGGTATGCAACAGCCACAGGTTCCGACTATAGACAAACAGGCCGGAAAACTGCCCGAGGGTAAACACCAGATCGCGCTTGTGAACCGCGTAGGCGGTCAGGATCAGGCCACCGCATAAGCTGATCCACCAGAACACGGTGGGAACGACGACACGCCGTGCGCGTTCGCTGTAGAGCCACTGCACAATGAATCTGGACGCAAAAATCGCCTGACCGAGAAATCCAACCGCCAGCCAGAAATTGAAATTGTGCGCCCAGGAACCGAAAAACTCAGCCACTGACCATCTCCTCAACGATGCTGCGGCGCGAACGCCGAATCAGCCAGGCGACACCGCGCAGATCGCTGATGCCCACCCAGAGCCGGTTCCACATACCGTACTTGGACACGCCAGCAATGCGCGGACGGTGGTTGACCGGCACGCTGATCGTGGCAAACCCCGCGCGTTGCATCAACGCCGGCAAATAACGATGCATGTGGTCAAAGTAGGGTAAGTCGAGGAATGCCGAGCGATCAAACAACTTGATGCCGCAGCCGGTATCTGGGGTCGCGTCGCGTAACAGGCGCGAACGCACACCATTGGCGATTCTGGACGACAGGCGCTTGATCACATCATCGTTGCGCTTGACGCGCCAGCCAGCGAACAGTCGTACGTTTTCGGCCGCGCGGTCGCGCTCGTCGAGCAATTTAGGAATGTCGGCCGGGTCGTTTTGTCCGTCACCATCTAGCGTGGCAACCCAGGCGCCACGCGCTGCTTTGACGCCGTTGCGTACTGCTGTGCTCTGCCCCGACTGCGACTGATGGCGGAGCACGCGCAGCTCCGGCACGCTGGTTTGCTGGTCCTTTAGCACGTGCAACGTATCGTCGCTGCTGAGATCATCAACATAGACAATTTCGAAAGCGATACGGCCGCGCAATGCGGCACATATTTCATTGATCAGCGGTGCGATGTTGCCACGTTCGTTGTGCACCGGCACAACGACAGAAAGTTCGGGTTGCGACATACGTGTTCCAGATGGTTGGCGAGAAATGCTGTCCACGTTTAAAGCGCGTTGATCCCGCCCCGATGTTCGGACAGGGATGGGGAGGGGTTAGCGGACACTCATGCTCTTCCTGACGTGCATACGCATGTCAGCACGACGCGTCGTAATAGCTTCTGCACCAGTCCACCAGCCGCGGCAGACCCACTTCGATGCTTGTCGTTGGGCTGAAGCCAAGTTCATGCTCGGCACGTCGGGTATCGGCCATCGTCTCGATCATATCCCCGGCCTGCAGGGGTCGAAAGCGCTTCTGTACCGTGCGACCGACAGCCCGCTCAATCAGTTCGATGAAATGCAACAATGCCTCTGGACGATGATTACCCAGATTGTAGACGCGATGCGGTGCATTCGTACCGTCATCCATTGGCGGCAGGTCCAGCGCGCCCAGAACGCCGGCAACGATATCGTCGATCCAGGTGAAGTCGCGGCGCATATCGCCGTTGTTGAATACATCGATCGGGCGTCCGGCCAGTGCTGCTCGCACAAACAGTATAGGCGCCATATCCGGCCGCCCCCAAGGACCATAGACGGTGAAGAAGCGCAGTCCGCTTAGGCGCATACGGAACAGATGCGCGTAGGAGTGGGCCATCAGTTCATTGGCGGCTTTGGTCGCGGCATACAGCGAAAGCGGCTGATCGACGCGCTGAAGCTCATCAAACGGGGGCTGCACCGAGCCGCCGTAGACAGAGCTGGACGAGGCGTACACCATCTGGCTGATGCCATGGCGGCGGCAAACTTCCAGCATGTTGCCAAATCCAACCAGGTTGCTCTGCACGTAGGTGCTTGGTGACTCAAGCGAATAGCGCACACCTGCCTGTGCGGCGAGATGGATCACGGCGCGTGGCCTGGCACGGTCGAACAGTTGCGAGAGCGCGGCTGCATCGGCGACATCCAGATGCGCAATCTGCACGTCTGAGCAAAGCGCCGCGACGCGATCGTTTTTCATTTTCGGGTCGTAATAGGCGTTGAAGTTGTCGAGTCCGACCACGCTGTCGCCGCGCAGTCGCAGTGCCCGGCAGACATAGGCGCCGATGAATCCGGCCGCGCCGGTGACCAGAATGGGTGCGGTGTTCATGGCTGGCACCGCGCATGTACCGAGGGCAACTGCAGCAACACCCATTGGCGCCGATTGGCCATGCCTGCGGGCAGAGTCGTGGCGATATCCACGCAGTCGGCGAGGTATTCGGCATCGGCGAACAACCATCGCTGCGCCGGAGCCTGCGCC
>JANMSL010000588.1:0-1776 GCA_031389245.1 Lysobacterales bacterium
CCGTACAATTCAAGGTGTGACAATTGCATACAGCTTATATCACCCATGCGGACTGCCTCAAGCACGACATGGGGGCGCAGCATCCGGAGTGTCCGGCGCGGCTGCGCGCCATCGACGACCAGCTCATTTCCTCCGGCCTGCTGCCATTTCTCCAGCATCATGATGCGCCGCTGGCCACCTTCGAGCAACTGGCGCGGGTGCATGCGCCGCATTACATCGAGACCGTCCGTTCCGCTTCGCCCGCCAAAGGGCTGGCCTATCTCGACCCGGACACGGCGATGAACCCGTTCACCCTGAGCGCGGCGCTACGCGCTGCCGGCGCCGTGGTGCTGGCAACCGAGCTGGTGCTGGAACGCAAGGTGGAAAACGCTTTCTGCGCGATTCGCCCGCCCGGCCATCATGCTGAATCAGCCCGCGCCATGGGCTTCTGCCTGTTCAACAACGTCGCGGTCGGTGTCGCCCATGCGATGGAACGGTACGGTTTGCATCGCGTCGCCATTGTCGATTTTGACGTGCACCACGGCAACGGTACCGAGGAAATCTTCCGCGACGATCCGCGCGTGATGCTGTGCTCGACTATCCAGCACCCGTTCTACCCGCATTGCGGTGCCGATAGCGGCAACGACCACATCATCAACGTGCCGCTGCCGGCGGGAACCGATGGCGAGGCTTTCCGCACGGCGGTGACCGAGCGCTGCCTGCCCGCACTGGAGCGTTTTCAGCCCGAGATGCTGTTCGTCTCAGCCGGCTTCGATGCGCACTGGGAAGACGACATGGCGATGTTCAGGCTGAAGGAAGCCGATTACGCCTGGGTGACGCAACGGATCAAGGATGTCGCGGAAAAGCATGCCCAGGGGCGGATCGTGTCGGCGCTGGAAGGCGGTTATGAATTGCACGCATTGGGCCGAAGCGTGGCTGCCCATGTCAAGGTGTTGAGCGGGCTTTAAACCGGTGTGCGGCCCGTGTGAATGCGCTGGGGCGGGCGCTCAGTTTTCCAGGTAGTCCACGAGTTGCCCGCTGGTCCGACGCAGGCGCTGGCTCAACAGGCGCGCCACTTTCAGCAGGATTTTTGCGGCCAGGGCGGGTTTTTCGCTGACGATGCGGAGAAAATTGGTCTCGGTGAGTATGGTCAGTGTGGTGGGTTCGCTAACAATTGCCGTGGCTGAACGCGGTTCGCCATCGATGATCGCCATTTCGCCCAGGGTTTTTCCGGAACCTATGGTGGCGACGACTTTCTTCTTGTCGTTGTGATCGTCCTTGTAGACGGTGACCTTGCCCTTGATGATCAGGCACATGTAGGTCCCTTTTTCGCCTTCACGGAACAGGGTGGTTTCGTCGCTCGCTTCGTAGGCTTGCATGTAGCCGGAAAGCGCTTCGATGTCGTGCCATACGAAATCGCGAAACATCTGAGTGGTTTCTATCATGCTGCACAGTTCATCCTGAAAGGCCTTGCCGGTGCCAAGCAGTTTGAGCGAGTCGAACAAGTCGTATTTCTGCGATGAAGTCATTGCGCGTGCATACCCTCGGGCACCTTTCATAAAAGGCAAATTTAGCACGAAACGGGTAGCGATGACGGAACCTCCCGCGCATTTCCATTAGTTTCTATGTCTGGGACGCGCGCTACTCCATTGGGATGACTCACCCGTGCGAGGGGGCGCGGATTCCAGAATCACTGCTTTTTCAAACGCTTGCGGTGCTTGTGCAGGCTTTGAGTCAGCTCGGAAATGATTTCCGAAGCGGCTTTGATAATCTGGTTGGAGCCGAAACCCGCTTTGG
>JANMSL010000603.1:0-1855 GCA_031389245.1 Lysobacterales bacterium
ACCATAAATACCTGGCTCGGGTTTCGTTTATGCACGTGCGCCGCGTAAAATTACGGGGCCCGTTGGGTTGGCCGCGCCCCCCGATTGCAGTGCAGGAAATTTAGAACTTATAGATCGGTGATGGCGCTGCTGTCGGCCGGCTTTGAGGCAATCAACCTCACCGGCGAGGACATTCGCTGGCACGGTCGTTCCGAAAATCAGATCATTCGCTTGCTGGACCAGAGCCCGCGCTACAGCTTGGGCATACGCTATAAGTTCTAAATTTCCTGCACTGCAATGGGGGGCCGCTGCAAACGCAGCGGCCCCTTTCATTTTCCGCGGCGAAGGTGCATAACGTCAACGCTGCCCTTGTATTTAGCGAATCAGAATGGCCCGATACGAACTGCTCAACAACATTGCGCACAAGGATCTGCGCGTCGCCACCCACTTCGGTCCTGAATTTGGCGACGACGTCGGCACCGTGCTGGCGTTCCCTACCGAGTATGCAGAACTGCAGCGCGAGTACCCGATCTTCTTCCGCAGGAACAATGAGAGCGGCGAATTGCATTCGATCGCCCTGCTCGGCTTCGACCGCAACGAGAATTTATTCCTGCAGGGGCGCAGCTGGAACGCCAGCTATGTGCCGGGCGCGATCGCCAAGGGTCCGTTCCTGATCGGGTTTCAGGAAAGGCAGGTCGACGGCGAACTGCAGCGCGATTCGATGATTCATGTCGACATGGCGCATGCGCGTGTTGCTGGCAGCCAGGGCGAACCGGTATTTCTTCCTCGCGGTGGCCACAGTCCCTATCTGCAGAATCTCATCACTATTCTGCGTGGCATCAACGACGGCGTCGAAGCTGGCAAGTCGATGTTCGCCGCGCTCGATGCGCTGGGTCTGATCCAGCCGGTCGGATTGGAAGTGCGCTTCGACGCGTCGCACGGTGCCAACCTGAGCGGCCTGTGGGGCATTGATCGTCAGCGACTGGCGGCGCTGAGTGCCGAGTCGCTGTTCGGACTGCACCGCGCCGGTTTCCTGGAGGGCGTCTATCTGGTGCTGGCGTCGCTGCAGAACATGCGCCGGCTGATCGCCGCAAAGCAGCGCCGGCTGCGCGAACAGGCCGCGACCTCATCCGAACCCAGCCGCTGAACGCATGCACGCCGCGCCCGCCAATATGCGTGTCCTCGATGACTGCCGGCCCGGCGTGCTGCCACTCGATGAACTGATCGTCAGCGGTCAACCCGCTCTGCTCAAGGGACTGGCGCGCGAATGGGGCCTGGTACGCGCAGGCATGGAGGGTCCGCTGGCAGCGATGGACTATCTGCGTGCCTGCTACAACGGTAGGCCGGTGCAGTATTCGTATGGTGGTCCTGACGTGCGAGGCCGGCCTTTCTACGACGCGGGCTTCACGGCGCTGAACTTCGAAGTGCGGCGCAGCACGCTGGACGAGGTGCTGTCACAGATTGCCGCGCATCTCGACGATCCACTGCCACCGACTTACTACATTGCCTCGCTGCTGATCGACAGCTGCCTGCCGGGCTTTCGCCTCTCCAATGATCTGGACTTCGCGACGCTGGGCGTGCATGCGCCGCCGAGCATTTGGATCGGCAACCGCGTCATCGCGTCCTGCCACTACGACGCGCCCAACAACATCGCCTGCTGCGCCGTCGGTCGGCGCCGTTTCACATTGTTCCCGCCGGAGCAGATCGGCAACCTCTATCCCGGTCCACTGGAACCCACGCCGGGTGGCCAAGCGGTGAGCGTCGTTGAATTCGCCGATCCGGACTTCGCACGCTTTCCGCGTTTCCGCGAGGCACTCGCGAGCGCCCAGGTCGCGGTGCTCGAACCGGGCGACGCGATTTTCATCCCCAGCATGTG
>JANMSL010000654.1:0-24645 GCA_031389245.1 Lysobacterales bacterium
GTTGTAGCCCTCTACATCGGCCTTCTGCGCAAAATACAGATAGCGTCGATTGGCCTGGGATTCGCCGGCAAACGCTGCCTTGAGATTGCCCTCGGTATTGGAGCCTTTGAGTTCCATGCTGCACCTCGTTCTTGGTTTATGGCCCTGCGTCCAGGGCCTGGAGAGGGTGTGAATCAGTCCCGCGCGCGGCGCGACTCCTTCAGATCCTCAGCACAATGTAGCGAGCATGGGCGCAACGGCACAATCGATTGTTTCGATGGAATCGATTGAGTGCCTAGATTGATTGCTATTGTGGTGCTGCCAGCCCGGCCAGTAGCGGTTTCGGTACCTGGGCCAGGACTTTTGCCAGCCGCTTGAGGAAAGGTGCGAAGGCGGAGCTGCGACGCCAAACCAGGGCAATGCGACGACTGGGCACATTGTCGCTGAAGCGCAACAGTTTTAGGCCCGGCATCGGCGCCACCGGTGGCTGCACCGACAGCGCGGGCAGCAGTGTGATGCCGACGCCCGAGCCCACCATCTGGCGCAGGGTTTCCAGGCTGGTCGCGCGAAATCCAGATTGTTCATCGGCGCCACTGAGTCGACACACTGCCAATGCCTGCTCGCGCAGACAGTGCCCATCCTCAAGCAACAACAGCTGCTGATCCTCGAGATCAGCGGCGACGATTTTCTTGCGCCGAGCCAACGGATGATCTTCGGGCATAGCGAGCAGAAAGCGCTCTTCGAAGAGGAATTCCTCGTGCAGCGTCGCATCGCCGATCGGCAGCGCGACAACGGCCGCGTCGAGGCGCCCATCGCGCACGCGGCGCAAGAGTTCCTCGGTCTTTTCCTCAGTCAGCAGCAGCAGCAGTTTTGGAAAGCGCTTGCGGATCTGCGGAACCACGTGCGGCAAGAGATACGGCGCGAGCGTCGGAAATATCCCCAGACGCACGGTGCCGGCCTCGGGATCGCGGGTGCGACGCGCCAGCTCACGCATCTGATTCACTTCGTCGAGCACCAGGCGCGCGCGGCTGGCGATCTCCACACCCACATCGGTGAGCATGACGTGGCGGGGATTGCGTTCGACCAGCACCACGCCGAGCTCGTCCTCCAGCTTTTTAATCTGCGTCGACAGGGTCGGCTGACTGACGAAACAGGCTTCGGCCGCGCGGCCAAAATGTTTGTGGTCCATCAGGGCCACCAAATACTTGAGATCGCGCAGGTTCATCTTTTGCCCAGATTGATATACGACAGGTTGGGTCGGCGGTTATTCACGATCGAGCCGTGCATTGTCGATAATTCTAGGTGCGGCTTGAGCTTCGCGTCCAAGTATCGAGCAGTTCGGCGAAAACTGCGGACCGCATTGCGCTGGAAGTCGAATGCAAAACGCGTGGTCACCAAAGCGGGCGGCTAAAATCGAAATCTGGCTGTGTCGTGGCGGGGCCGAATGCATCGCCGACGCCATAGTCGATGCCCAGGCGTAACAGTAAATGCGCCCTTTCCGGCCGATCCATCGACGGGGCGATCACCATTGCACCCAGTTGATGCGCCTTGCGCACCAGCGCCAACAGCGTTGGATTGGCTGAATTGGATAGCGTGCTGGCATCGACCAGCTCCGCGTCCAGTCTCAGCGTATCAACCGGCAGACGAGTCAGAACGTGCACCGCGGCAAAGTCGCGTCCGTAGTCGGAAAGGCCGACCCTCAGTCCAGCCGCACGCAGTCTGGCCAACGGTTCGCTCAAAACGTCGCGGTGGTCGAGTAGCTCTGCACTGGGCAGTTCGAAGGTGAAGCCCGGGCCAGCGAGCTTGCGTTTTGCGAGTTCTTTGAGCAGCCAATCGACTTCACCCGGAATGATCAGCCAGTCGGCCATCATTGGCATCAGCAGACGCAAAGCCTGACGTTCGCTGCGCGCAGCGCTGCGGACTTCAAGCGCGTGAATCAGGCGCATGCGTTCGAACTGTTGGCGCACACCGAGTTCCTTGGCGACACTGGCACAGGTGGCGTAATTGGCGCGTGATCCAGCGTCGTGCGCGCTGGCCAGGAAGAATTGCAGATCGAACTGACCGTGCAGTGTGCCTTTCAACGGCACCAGCGGACGAAATTCGACGCGAACGTGCCGCGGATCGAGTTCGCGACTGAGTACGGCGCGCACCGCCAAAGCCGGGTCAGGACCAGCGGCGGCCTTTCCGTCGAACCAGGCCACGGTATTTCCGCCGTGTTGCTGTGCAATGGCTATGGCTGTTTCAGCGGCGGCGATTCCGGCATCGACGGTCCACTCGCCTTCCTCAAGTTCGACCAGGCCGATGCTGACACTGAACGGAATTTGTGCGGCTGCAGAGGACAGCGGTCGTTCGACCATGGCGAAGCGGATGCGTTCGGCCAACTGCGCAATCGCGTCGCGTCGGTCGCGCGTCATCAACACCATCCAGACACAGTCGCGCAATGTGCCGGCCATGTCGTGTGGTGCCAGCACATCGCGCAGCCGCTGCCCTATCTCTATATCCAGAGCAGTGAGGCCGGAAGTACCGATTTGCTTACGCAGTGCGTCCGCTTCATCGATGGCCATCGCCATCAACGCAGCGCCCGTGGTGCCTATGCGTGCTGGAATGCGGTCGGCCAGCACTGAGCGCGGGTAAAAGCCGCTCTTCGGGTCGCGCGCCGCGCCAACTTCAGCCTGTGCACGAAGCCAAACTGCGCGCTGTACGCGCGCGCGCACCACACCGATGACATGCCGCGCTTTCAGCGGCTTGACCAACACTTCGTCGGCGCCAGCGGCGATCGCGTCGAAACGTTCACCGGCATCCCCCGCCGTGGACATCAGCACGATGGGCAGCATCACGTGCTCCGGCTGCTGCCTTATGACTTGCACCAGATCGACGCCGCGCGCATCTGGCAAACTGGCATCAATCAGCACCAGATCAGGTTGAAACTCGGCCAGCGCGGCGATCGCGGCGCTACCGTAGGCGGCAATGCGCGCGGTCATTCCTTCTCCGGCGACCCAGTTACCACATTGGATGGCCAGATCGCGGTCGTCTTCAACGATCAGTACCCGATAAGGCGGCAGCGACTGCCGCCCGAGCAATTCGTCGAGCCGCGAAACAATACGGTAGCTGTCCAGTGGAGCAGCAAAGAACGCTGCAGCATTCGCGCGCAAGGACAGCAGGCGATGGGTAAGGTCGCGATTTGGCGAAAGCACCACAAGCGATGGTGCTGCGCTTGCTTTGGTCCAAAGCGCTTGCAGCGACGGCAGCGCGCGCAGCTGAGGAGCGAGCATGACGACTGCTCCTGGCGCAGTGCTGCGCAGGTAGCCATGTGCGGCGCTGGCAACCGGGAATTCGGTCACCTCATAACCGCGTTCAGTCAGGGTGGCGGCCAGTCCCGGCGCGAATGCATCCAGCACGCCGATCAGGCAAATTGAATTACGTGCCGCCAGCGGTCTTTGTCTGGGTATCGTCAGAAACGGCACAAGCTCCGGAATCTGCCTTGCCGGCAGCGCCATTGCTGCCAGCGGGGCACGCGGCCGCAGCGGCAGGGCGGTTTCGGCCTGCCAAGCATCGACGCGCGCTAGCGCCGCCTGCTTGACCAATTCCTCCAACCGAATGCGCTGAGCTGTATTAGGCTCACGTCCCGTTTCGATGAAGGTAGCGAAGTAGGCGGCGAGATCGCCCAAACGCGTCACTTGATCACCGAGTGCTGCGTCGAACAAGGCGCTGACACGGTCGCCAAAATGCTGCGCGGCAGGCTGTGTCCATTGCTCGCTGAGCTCTGCCCACAATGCGATCAACGACCCCGCCGGCGGGCGGTTCGTTTCGTCAATTGTCGGTTGCGGGCCAGAGGACATCGGATTCACCATGCGCGGTATGAAAAATGCTAACAGCTTGCTGGACCATGGCCACTGCGGAAAGTGCTTTGACCCGGATGCAATCTGCATGCCTGAATTTATAAAAAGAATTTTGTCGGTCTCGCGATAATCGATGCACAACTCGTGCCTTGTTTGCCAAATGTGCGATACCTCACATTTGGTCTCAACAGGCTCGTACCGCTAGCGCAGGCGTGGCATCATCACTCCATCCTTAATCGCTACCAGCCGTTTCAGATCCCAACCTTTGAGGTGACCCGATGGCTTTTCGCCTTGACTACATTGCGCTGCCAATTCTAGTCCTTTCGCTGGGATTCAATAGCTGGCACTGGGGTAGCGCGGCGCAATTAACGGATATCGGCCCGGTCATCGCCGAATCGGCCGCACGCGAGGCGCCACTTGTGCAGACTTATTCCTACATCGGTCAAAAAGCGATTGCACTGGCGGGCATGCAGGAGCAAGCCAGGGCATCAGCCGAGGCCACCTTCGGTCCGGCACGCGAGCGTCTGCTTGCCGAGCATGATCTGACTATGGAAAACCTCTTTTCCCAGCGCTTTTCGTCGGCTCAATATTGGTTGGTCAAGACCCATTGGCTACCTCCGGTGGCACTCCTGTTGTTCGCGATTGGCTGGTGGCGTCGGCCCAAGAAGATCCAAACGATCCGCACCGGCCAGCGCCGCTAGACGGGAATTGGCGCGTCGCAGCATTTTTTGGCCGAGTAGGTGAAGAAATTAAGTGAGCCGATTCATTGGCTTTCGCTTACCGGTACCAACAGTATCGGCATCTTCACGCAGTGTACCGTTGCGACGCAGCATTCCGCAGGGCGAAACGTGCCCAAAATATGCTGCACTGCCCGATTGACGACATAAATGTTTTCAGACTACGTTCAGCCTGTCCGACCAGCTCGGACTGGGGAAAGTAGCCATGGCCCGACGCGTCGATCAGCGCCAAGGGCAGATGCATTTCTGACTTGCAGGGACTCAACTCCCTTAGGGAACAGCGTGCGTCTAAAACTGGCTGGCGCAGGGAGCGAAAAGAACGGTGAAGGACATGCTCCATTCACCACACAATGAACGTATCGGGAAGGAAAAAATCCACTGTGAACGCACGTCATTTTTCCGGAATGAAAGCACTGGCCCTGGCTACGTCCCTCGCATTGGGGACGCTCGCGACAACATCGGTCAGCGCAGGTCAGGTTTACACCGACGATCTGAATACTCAACAGAGCTTCGGTCAGTTCATCGTTCAATTCAAAGCCCAGTCAGCGGCACGTGAGAGTACTGCCGGTGCAGTCAGCGCCGTCGCTTCCCTGGCACTTCAAACCGGTCGTCCGCTGGCGCATGCGCGGCGTCTGGGCGTCGGGGCGGACCTGATTCGTGTGGAAGGCAAGCAACTGACGTCAGCCGAAGCGAATCGCTTCATGCACAGCATTGCATCGAATCCGGATGTCGAATATGTGCAGGCCGATGCCATGATGCATGCGCTGTTTGTTCCCAACGACACACGTTACGGTGAACAGTGGCATTACGTGGGTGGCGCTTCGGGTATGAACCTGCCGGCCGCCTGGGATATTGCCACTGGCACGGGTGTTGTGGTGGCGGTGATCGATACCGGCATCACCTCGCACTCCGATCTGGCCGCAAACATCGTGGCCGGTTACGATTTCATTTCCGACTCGGCAGCTGCGCGTGATGGCAACGGCCGCGACTCCAATCCGCAAGACGAAGGTGACTGGTTCACCGGCGCCGAATGTGGGGTCAGCTTCAACCAGAACTCCTCGTGGCACGGCTCGCATGTGGCGGGCACCGTTGCTGCTGTCACCAACAATAGTGCGGGTGTGGCCGGTGTGGCATTCAACGCCAGGGTCCAGCCAGTGCGCGTTCTTGGCAAGTGTGGCGGCACCTTGTCCGACATCGCTGACGCCATCGTCTGGGCGTCGGGCGGCACGGTCAGCGGTATTCCCGCCAATCCGACGCCAGCCAAGGTGATCAACATGTCGCTCGGTGGTTCGGGCACCTGCGATGCCACGTATCAGAACGCGATCAACTCCGCAGTCGGTCGCGGCACGGTCGTCGCGGTGGCGGCGGGCAATTCCAACGCCAACGCCAGCGGCTTTCGTCCGGCAAGTTGCAACAACGTGATCAACGTGGCATCGCTGGATCGCGAGGGCAATCGTGCTTCGTATTCCAACTTTGGCACGATCATCGACATTGCCGCTCCAGGTGGTGAGACCGCGGTAAGTGGCAACGGTGTGTTGTCCACATTGAATACCGGTACCACCACGCCGGGCAGTGCCACTTATGCGTTCTATCAAGGCACCTCGATGGCCGCTCCGCATATCGCCGGACTGGCCGCGTTGATGTTGTCGAAGACACCGTCGCTGACGCCGGCGCAGGTCGAGTCGACGATGCGCACCAACGTGCGTGCATTGACTGGCACTTGCTCCGGAGGATGCGGCGCCGGCGTCGCCGATGCGGGCAAGACTCTGCAGGCATTGAACGGCACGCCCACCAACGTCGCTCCCACGGCGAACTTCAGCTTCAGCACCAGCGGACTCACGGCGACTTTCACCGATAGCTCGAGTGACAGCGATGGCACGATCGCCTCGCGCAGCTGGAATTTCGGTGATGGCACCACGTCGACCGCGACCAGCCCGAGCAAGACCTACAGTACGGCCGGTACCTACACGGTGACGCTGACGGTGACCGATAACGGCGGTGCAACCAACGCCAAGTCGAGCTCGGTGACGGTAACCAGTGGTGGCGGTGGCACGGTGTTGAGCAACGGCGTCGCGGTGACCGGCCTGTCGGCTGCGCTGGGCACGTCATTGAACTACACCATGGTGGTGCCAGCTGGCGCGACCGGACTGAAGTTCGTCATGGCCGGCGGGAGCGGTGATGCCGACATGTATGTGAGGTTCGGCTCGGCGCCAACCGACACGGTTTACGACTGCCGTCCGTTCCTTGGCGGCAATGCCGAGACCTGCAACATCGCAACTGCGCAGGCCGGCACTTACCATGTGCGGCTGAAAGCTTACTCGGCGTTTTCGGGTGTCTCGTTGACCGGCAGCTATACAGCGGGCGGCGGCAACAGCTTCTTCCAGAACACGGCGGACTACGCGATCGGTGACAACACAACGGTGAACAGCCCAATCGTAGTCAGCGGTCGCACCGGCAATGCGCCGTCGACGCTGAGTGTTGCGGTGAACATCGTGCACACCTATCAAGGTGATCTGAAGGTCGACCTGGTGGCGCCCGATGGCACGCTGTACAACATCCACAACTACACGGGTGGGGGCATCGACAACATCGTCAAGACGGTGACCATCAATGCCTCAAGCGAAGTCGCCAACGGCACCTGGAACCTCAGGGTGAACGACAACGCTGCAGGTGACGTCGGCTATATCAACAGTTGGTCGATGCAATTCTGATCAAGTGAGGGCGGCGTCACGCCGTGCAACAGCAACATCCGAACCCCGGTCTAGCGCCGGGGTTCTTTTTTTCCCGCCCGTTCCAAACGTAGGAGCGGACCCGGCCGCGATAAACACACGGTGTCGTCAATTCGCGCCCAGGTGCGCTCCTACACGGGATCGATTGGCTCGAAGCGATTGGCAGCGACGTTCTTGCGCACGCGCGCGGGATCCCAGATGCGCCCATTCATCGCTATGTAGATTCCGGCATCCAGAGTCTGCACGGCGCCAACCGCGCAACCGATGTTGAACACCGCGTCCGAACCCATGAAACGCGCCGGGTTCAATGCGCCGGTCAGCACGATCACCTTGCCAGCAATGGTCGCCAGCACCTTTGCAGTTTCCACCATGGTGTCGGTGCCGTGCGTGACCAGCACATGGCGTGCCGGTTGCGCCTCGATCGTGCGGCGGATGAGGGCACGATCGTCGCCGGTGATGTGCAGGCTGTCTTTGCGCAGCACCGGCAAGACGTCAAAACGAAAACCCACGCCCAGGGCATGCAGGATTTCACCGATCTGTGGCGCGCCAATCTGATAGTCAGACTTGTCATCGAAGTAGATCTTGTCGATGGTGCCGCCGGTGGTGACGATGCAGAGATGTTCCATGGGTGACTCGCCAGTTGGAGTGATTGAGTGAACCGGCCAACGCTTCCGCGGCAGGGGCGTTGCCAGCTTATGCGTAGATGTCGCTGGACAGCATACGCGCCTCGCTCAGCGTATTCTCGGACAGGCGAACTACGCCCAGTCGCGCGAAGCGGCGCGCCGCATTCACCGGGCGTGGATCGTGCTCGGCGCGGAAGCTCCAATCGGCATGGCGGGCGAGCAGCGCCAGGGCCAAGGTGCGCCCCATCGACATCGCCAACCCACGCGCGCCGGCCTGCAGCTCTTCCTTGTTCCCCGAACGCTTCTGAATCCATTCGGCGATCAACGTAGTTGATTCACGAATGGCCTTCACCACCGACTCCAGCTCGGCCAGGCTGACTTGAGCCGCCAGGCTGCGGATCGCGGTGAGGTAATGCTGTAGTCCGCCGATCTGCTTGAGTACCTCGAGTACATCGAGCGCCAGCACATTGGTGGTGCCTTCCCAGATCGGCAGAACCTGGGCGTCGCGTAGCAGTGTGGGCAGGCCGCTGTCTTCGACGTAACCGATTCCGCCAAAACACTCGATCGCTTCACTGACGCCGGCAACCGCGGCCTTGGCAGTGGTCAGCTTGACAATCGGGGTCAATAATCTAAGCAGATGTCGCGTTGCGTCGTCGCAATCGGACTGCTCGGATTTTCCGAGCAACTCGGCGACGTAGAAAGTCAGGTGAAAGCAGGCTTCCAATTCCGCCTGCAGATCGGCCAGTGTCTGCTGATGCAAGGGCTGGTCAATCAGCGGCATGCCAAATACCACGCGCCGCGTGGCGAAGTCCCGCGCCAGCGTCAGCGCACGGCGCAAAAAACCGGTGGCGCATACTGCATTCCAGAGCCGGGTGACGTTCAGCATCGGAGCGATGCTGCGCACGCCATGCTGGTTGGTATCGACCAACTCCGCCGGTGTTCCGAGCAATCGGATTTCCGCGGTTGGCAACATGCGCGTGCCCAGCTTGTCTTTCAGTCGATCGATTTCGATGTTGCGAAAGCGACCGTCGGCTTTACGCGGTTCGACGTAGAACAATGCCAGGCCGTCGGCGCCGGCGGCATTGCCTTCGGGGCGCGCCAGTACCAGAGCCATGTCGGCGATGATCGCTGATGCAAACCATTTACGACCGTGCAAACGCCAGCGTCCGCGTTCATCCTGTTTGGCAATGGTCTCGGTGCCGCTGACATCGGAACCTCCGCTGGTTTCGGTCATCCATTGCCCGCTGATCCAGAACTGAGCGGGATCGCGACTGGTGAGTCGCGGCACTGCGCGCTCGATCAGGACCTGGTTTCCCGACGACAGCAGGCAGCGCGCGGCGCCGTCGCTCATCGCCAGCGGACATGAGTACAACTCGCTGGAAGGATGGAATAGATATGCGAGCGCGAATTGATGCAGGCGCGCATGTTGCTGGTATTTTTTTTCGTAGCCGGCAGCGATCAGTCCGGCGCGCGCGGCAATGGCACCGGCTTGCTGCCAGAACGGTGACAACGTCACTCGATCGATTCGATTGCCGAAGGCATCAAATTGAATGAGCTGTGGCTCGAACGCCTGGTCCGCAAGCTGAGACGCGTAGAATTCGCCGGCCACGCGTTCGCCGAACTCGGTCAGCTCCGGCTCGATTTCCTGCAACATACCCGTCGGAAGCACCCGTCGCAGTAACGAACGCAGCAGACGGTCGTCCAGGTATTGGTTGGCAAGCGCGGGTGCCGATTGAGTGAATGCCATCGATCTACCTGAATCCCATTTTCAAGAGGTTGCCACGTTTTCTGTTTACAAGGAAATCGTGGCCCGCGGAAGCAGTCCTGCAATCAGCGCTGAGCATGCAACGCTCAGAAATGGGGCACGCTTTCGTGTTGCTCGCGCGCACCTGTCCATCGTCGTGGCCGTCCGCTCAGCCCTTGCCCGGCAGTGCCGCGCTTTTTTTCCGGGAAGCGGCCCTCGACCACGAAGGCCAGCCCGCACAGCCCACGATGATGATGGTGAGCACGATCTCGATCACTGCGGGCAGTCGATTTGATGGACTGGCCCAGGCCTCCATAACGCCATGCGCAAAATACAGTAGCGCCAGCAAGGCGCCGACCAGCAGTGCACGCCCGGCGTCGACTCTGGCGACAAACAATGGCAGTGCGAACCAGACCAGGGCGAAGGAAATGGCGGCCGATTTGCTGATTTCTGTTGGCGGGGACCACCATCCATACCAGGCCACCTGCAATGCCGCGAGCGCGCACAATGCGATCACCGCAACACGGTGAGGAACGCTCACGCAATTGCCTTGAGCTTCAACGCGACTGTCGCGACTCGACGACCCAGTGCACGGCACAACAACTTTTCGTCGCTGGTTATCGGCTCTTCGCCGCGCGTGCCGGCCAGGTGGCTTGCGCCATACGGTGAGCCGCCGCTGCGCGTCGAGGACAATTCCGCTTCGGTGTAGGGCAGGCCCATCACCAGCATGCCGTGGTGCAATAGCGGCAGCATCATGCTGAGCAGCGTCGTCTCCTGGCCGCCGTGCATGCTGGCAGTCGAGGTGAAGCATGCCGCCGGTTTGCCTGCCAGCGTGCCGGAAAGCCATTCCGACGATGTGCCGTCGATGAAATGTTTCAGTGGTGCGGCCATGTTGCCAAAGCGTGTTGGGCTGCCCAGGACCAAGCCATCGCAGTGCTTGAGGTCAGCCAGATTGACGTAAGGTGGCCCGGAGTCGGGCACTTCTTGCGGCGCCTGAGTGTCAGCGTCGCTGCGCAGCGCGGGCACCGTGCGCAGCTGCGCCTGGGCTCCGGCGATTTCTTCGACGCCGCGTGCAATCAGGCGCGCCAGCTCGGCGGTGGCGCCGTGTCGGCTGTAGTAGAGAATCAGAATCTGGACAGAAGGCATGCATCGACTCGTGCGGAGATGTGTGATTATGCCCGTTCGACCGGTCTTTTCCGGAACTTTCAAGGGGAACTGTCCTTGTCGCGTGCGGTCTACGTCGCGAATGGGTTCCTTGGACGCGCTGGCAAAAGCGCTCAGGATCGGTCATCGGAATAGGGAATCGTGATATGAGCGGCAAGCAGCAACGAATACTGATCAACGCGTTGACCTTGGCCATGGCGCTCTTCGTGAGCATCGGATCGGTCTTCGCCGCAGACGGACCGGCCGTTTCCGAAGTCAACAGGGCCCGGCACCCCAGTCTGGAGATGGCCACGATCGAAGGTGGCAGCTTCCAGCTGTCCGACCACCGTGGAAGCTGGGTGGTGGTCAATTTCTGGGCGACCTGGTGCCCGCCCTGCATCAAGGAGATGCCGGAATTGTCGGCGCTGGACGCCGAACGCAAAGATGTGTCCGTGGTTGGCCTGGCGTTCGAGGAGATTGACATCAAGGATCTGCAGGCTTTTGTCGCCGAGCACCCGGTGGTCTATCCGATCGCGCTGGTGGATGTGTACAACCCTCCCGCCGATTTTGATACGCCGCGTGGCCTTCCGCTCACCTATCTGGTAGCCCCGGATGGCAGCATTGCCGAAAAGATCATGGGTCCTGTGACCCGCGCCGAACTCGAGAAGATGATTGCGGCGGACCGCTAGTGCCGTCGGCCCGCTTTCTGATTGAGGGCAGGGTGCAGGGCGTGGGTTTTCGCGCTGGCACGCGGCGCACGGCGTTGCAGCTCGCCCTCGTTGGCATGGTGCGCAATCTTGAAGATGGTCGCGTGGAAGTAGTGGCACAGGGCGATGCAGCGGCCATAGAGGCGCTTGCACTCTGGTTGGAGCGCGGACCAGCACACGCTCGCGTCGACACCGTGCAACGTACCGACGTGGGTGCGCACGCGCCGATGATTGATTTTATACTGCGCTGAACGCCGTGCCGAATCGGCTGCCGTTGCAGATTGAATGGTCGGGTAATCTGCGACAGGCGTCGCAACTGGAACGCTGGGCAGGCGGCGTTCGGCTGGTAACATTCGCGTCATGACCCACCGCCACTTCAGCTTTTTGCTATTTGCCCTGCTTGGCGCTTTGCGCCTCGACGCGGCGAGCTGGACCGATGTTCGCTACGACGTGCAAAGCGAATCGGCACTGCTGGATATACATGCACCGCCCGGCGCCGGCCCCCATCCCGTGTTGGTCTGGTTGCACAGTGTCGATGGCGCGCTTGGCGACCGGCATCTGTCAGAGGAGCAGATTTCCAGGATCAACGCTGCCGGCCATGTGCTGGTCAGTGTCGAATATGCGGTGACGCCGATGCGGCACCCTGCGCAAATCGAAAACGCGGCCGCAGCGGTCGCCTACACCTATCGCAACATTGTGCGTTTTGGCGGCGATCCTTCGCGCATTCGACTGTTCGGCGCTGGCAGCGGTGCGCACCTCGCCGCCCTGCTTGCGGTGGATGCGCGCTGGCTGAAAGTCGAGGGATTGACGCCCGATGTCATTGATGGGGTCGTGTTGCTGCGTGCCACCACGCTGGATCTGGAAGCGAGCATGCGTCAGGCGTCAGATCGCAACCAATACCTGAGGCTGGCGGAGCAGTGGGGCGATCAGCCGGAAGACTGGCTACAAGCATCACCCTTGGCGCAGATTCGAGCTGAGAATAGCGCCCCGCCTTTTCTTCTGCTGGCCGCCCGCGATGGGATCCGTGAGCACACCCGACAGCGCGAGCGCTTCGCCGATCGATTGCGCGAGGCTGGTGTGGCAAATCAGGTACTGCTGCTGTCCGCGACAGTTGCTGGTGCTGACGGCAAAGGTCTTGAAGCATTGGACTCCGGCGCTCGTGATGCCTTATTTTCCTGGCTCAATGCGCTGGCGTTGCCGCGGCTGACCCGTTTCGAGCACCTTGATTTCAGCGCCGATTTCGTTTCCGGCATGGCGGACGGCCGTATTCGGCTCCGCGGTGCTGAAGTGGCGTTTGTTTTCCCTTACCGCGGCACGTTGATCGCCAGCCTCAACGATGCGGATCCCCAGTCAATGGAACCGGCGCGGGTGCTGGTCAAGCGCAGCCACGATGGCGACTGGACGCAGGCACACGCGTTCGCTGGCGACGGTGCGCAATTCACTGCGCTCGCCGGAATCAGCCTACAACGCAGTGGCTCCGCTCAGCTGCTTTTACGACCGATCGAGCTGCTGGTCGCGGGAACTTCCAACGCAGCGGGCGGATTTGATTGGCACTGGTCTGTTTCCGACCATCAGTTTCGTGCCTTGGCCGCGATGCCGCATGCGCTCAGTGCGATGCAAGTGCACCGCGATCGGGTGACCGGCGCCGATGTCGTGTTGCTTGGCAGCCATGGTGGCGGCGTGCATTCCGCAGAGTGGAATGTCACCCGGGCCAAGTTGGAGGTACGCACCAGTGCTGAGCTTCAAGGTGCAGACATCGCCGGCTTCGCGCTGGCCAATGGGGTTGCATTTGCCGCAGTCAATGGAAAGAACAGTGGGCTGTACCAACGCGTCGATGGTACCGCCCCAAGCTGGCAGCGCGTGTCGGATCTGGATAGCGAAGGATTCCATGGCTCCGCGGTAACGGCGATTTCTGCTGTCGCCGATCCGTTTGCCGGGGGACATGATGTGCTGTTGCTGGCGTATGCGCACAGTGGTCAGATTGTGCGCGTCGACCCAGGCACCGGATTTGGCAAAACACTCGAATTGGACATCGCTGCGGGATTCGCAGAAGTTTGGGGCGGAGAACTCCCCGAGGTTGATTTTGGCGGCAATACGTTCGTTGCCTTGCGTCATCCGGAGACTGCTGATCAGGTATTGGCGATCGGTCTAAAACTGCACCATCCACAATCGCAACAGACGCCGCACAACGGTGCCTGGTATCTGCTGCGTCAGCACGATGGCAGCTATAGCTATGGTCTGAGTTACGACTACGCTGATCCTCCCGCTGAAGGCACATCGCTGCGTTCGGTGCGGGCGCTCGCGACTTCACCTTTCGTCGAGGACCAGGGCGCGGGTTTTTACCTTGGAGGGTTCGACGCCCATCGCGCAGACCGCGATAGTGCATGGATCTATCGCGGCGCAATGCAGGCAGTCACAGTGCCACGAGGCTTGTGGTGGGACCGAAATCATCGTGGCCATGGCGTCGACCTGCAGCCGGTAGCGGGAGGTTGGATGCTCACCCTGGTGACCTACGACAGCAACGGTGAACCGGTTTGGTACGCCGCACTTGGGCAAATGGTCGGCGCGCGCTTTGTTGCGAATGAAAACGGGCTGACGCGTTACCGCTACGCGCTCGATCGTGATCCTCCGCAGCGTCGCGATGCGCTGCATTCGGGAGACGTGTCGATCCGCTTCGGCCTGAGTTTCGACCAGGGTGCATGCGCCAATACCGAAGTTGATCGTGCTGGTGCGCTCGCCCTCGCCGAACTTTCGTTGAGAATCGAAGGACGTGACACGCGCTGGTGCATCGAGCCCATGCGTTTTGCCGAGGCTGGCATTGCGACCACCGATGCCAATGGCCTCTGGTATGCGGGACCGGGCGACGCGGGTTGGGGCGTTTCGATCGCCGAACGCGGCGTCGATGGGCGCAGCCTTGGCGTCGCCTATGTCTATTATTATGACGCCAACGGCGCGCCGCGTTGGGCGCTCGGTACCGCTCCGGTAGTGCAGGGCAACGCGCGCTACGCACTGCGCAGTTTTCGCGGTTATTGCCCCGGTTGCGCGCGCGCCGAAATCAGCAGCGAACCGGTCGGGGAGTTCGTGCATCGACTCGGGGGATTGTGCGGTGATGTCAGCGGCACCGGCAGCCTGGATATCGGCAACCCCGATATCACTGGGAGAAACCAGGATGAGCGCCGTTTCGTACGCCCCCGATTCCCGATGAATCGGATCAGCAACGCAGCCTGCTACTGAGCGCTGCGGGTTTGCCATCGTCCTGCGCCGCGCGTTGCTTGAAACATTTCGGACTGACCACTCCGCTGTCGACCACTGCCATGACGCCGGAAGAGCTCGCAGGCTTTCAGTCCACCGACACCGCAGTCGCGTGTTCGCGCGTAGTGGCAAAACGCACTTCCGGCCAGCGCTCCAGCATGAGTTGCAAGTTTACCCGTGTCGGTGCGATGTATACCAATTCGCCCGCCGCATCCACGGCCAGGTTCATTGCCGCTTTTTCACGAAACTCTGCGAGTTTTTTGGCGTCGCTGCAATGCACCCAGCGCGCGGTCGCCACCTGCACGTTTTCGAAGGCGCATTCAACGCTGTACTCGTCCTTCAGTCGGTACGCGACCACCTCAAACTGCAGCGTACCAACCGCGCCCAGTATCAAATCATTGGACATGATCGGACGGAAAAACTGCGTTGCACCTTCTTCTGACAGTTGTGCCAAGCCCTTGGCCAATTGCTTCATCTTCAGCGGATCTTTCAAGCGCGCGCGGCGGAACAGTTCAGGTGCGAAATTGGGAATTCCGGTGAATGCTATGGCCTCGCCTTCAGTAAAAGTATCACCGATCGAAATGGTGCCATGGTTGTGCAGGCCGATGACATCACCCGGATAGGCGCGCTCGACAATCTCGCGGTCCGAGGCCATGAAGGTCAGTGCGTTGGCCAGCTTCATTTCTTTGCCGGTGCGCACCTGAAACGCCTTCATACCCAGGTCATAGCGGCCCGAGCAGATGCGCATGAAGGCAACACGATCACGGTGGTTGGGGTCCATGTTCGCCTGGATCTTGAACACAAAACCGGTCATCCGCTCTTCAGTAGCCGCGACCAGGCGCGAAGTAGTGGTATGCGTCGTTGGCGGCGGAGCGTGCTCGACAAAAAAGTCCAGCAGCATTTGCACGCCGAAATTGTTCACGCCGGAGCCAAAAAATACCGGTGCCTGGCGACCAGCAAGATAGGCGTCCTTGTCAAATGGGTGCGAGGCACCTTCAACCAGCTCAAGTTCATCGCGCAGTTCGCGCAACATGTCGCCGCCGATGCGTCGTTCCAGCTCCGCATCGTCGAGTTTGAGAATGGTTGAATCCTGGCGCGTGAAGTTTTTGCCCGGCTCGAACAGATGTACATCACCGTCGAGCAGGTGGTAGACCCCCTTCAGCCGCGATCCCATGCCCACAGGCCAGGTGATGGGAGCACACTGAATCCTGAGTACTGATTCGATTTCGTCGAGCAGGTCAATCGGCGAGCGCCCTTCGCGGTCAAGTTTGTTGATGAACGTCATGACCGGCGTGCTGCGCATCCGACACACATCCATCAGCTTGATTGTGCGTTCCTCAACACCCTTGGCAACGTCGATCACCATCAGTGCCGAATCGACGGCGGTCAATACACGGTAAGTGTCTTCGGAGAAATCGGCATGTCCTGGCGTGTCGAGCAGATTGATGATGCGGCCCTCATAGGGAAACTGCATCACGCTGGAAGTGACCGAAATGCCGCGCTCCTTCTCCAACGCCATCCAGTCTGAGGTCGCGTGACGCGCCGCCTTGCGCGACTTGACGCTACCCGCCATCTGGATCGCACCGCCAAACAACAGCAGCTTTTCGGTGATTGTGGTTTTGCCTGCGTCAGGGTGCGAAATAATCGCAAACGTGCGACGCCGCATCGTTTCGGTGATGTGGTCGGACATGATCAGATTCAGTGAAGTGCGCTGTGGTGTGCCGCGGCGCGGCGCACGAGACGGGCCGCGGATTATAGGAGGTTGGAGGGTGTTGCAGTGCATAAAAAGCGCCGGCCGGACCTCTGGTCCACCAACTGGCCATTGCCGCCGCGGCATCGCAGTGGAATCCAGGGTCGCTCGATCCGAGAGTGGGAACACCTGTCGTGGGAACACTAGTCGCGAGAACGGCGGTAGCGCAAGCGTGTTGCAACCAGTTCAGCCTTCCGAAACCTGTTCGATCGTCGAATTCACCGACTTCCCATCGACCAACGGCAGGGGACTGTGGTTACACCCGTCGGGTCGAAGGCACTGAAATTTGCCGATCATGGTTTTGCTTAATCCCTGCCAAACGGCACGCAGGCACGACCTCCAGCACGGGCGCTGCGCTGCACATCGCACCGAATTCAATGCGCCGGCGTGTGTGTGTTGCCGCACCGACGTAACGCCTGGACTTGCCTAATCTGCGCACAGTTTCAAGAACCACGTCCAGAAGTTGCCGCGGCAGTAAAAGTCGCGTAAATCACGGGCGTTCCATCGCAGCCTGTGGGCGTGCGTATCGCGATCAGCGATCGATGCGCCAACGGGTCGCCGACCTGAATTGCAAGTTACTAAAGGAGTGTTCGTCATGCTGCACTACGCCATTGTATTTCTCATCATCGCGCTGATTGCAGGCGTGCTTGGCTTCGGTGGTATCGCAGGCTCAGCCGTCGGTATCGCGAAAATTCTGTTCCTGATTTTCATCGTCCTGTTTGTGGTGTCGCTGCTGATGGGCAGGCGCGGACGAGCTTAGCCCAGCGTTTGTTGATCCGGACCGCAACCTACTGACCAAAAGGATCGCCACCCATGAACGGAATTAAGTTGACCGCAATTGTGTTGATCGTCGCCGGCATCCTGAGCTTGGCCTATGGCAGCTTCACATACACCAAGAAGACCCATGACGCCAAGATCGGACCGATGGAAATCTCGATCAAGGACAAGGAGACAGTGAACATTCCCTCATGGGCTGGCGGCGGCGCCATCCTGGTTGGCGTGCTGTTGCTGGTCGTTCGCGGACGCGAATGAGTTCGAGTTCAAAGAATGAGCGTTCAAAGTCGGACGCGCGGAAATGTCAGTGGCGAATTCATCCGTTGTTCGGATAACCAGTGCAAAGCTCCATGGCAGTCGTTGCGCACAACATGGTCGCGTTGTCCCAAAAAATTGTGGGTAAAGACTAACCGCAGCGTCCCGATTCACCGTAGATTTCGACTCACCGCACATCCCGATTCACTGCAGCAGCTGTCCGCGTGCCTCCCGGCGCAGGACCCAAAGGAACACATCATGTCGAATTTATCGCGATTGTTCGTCCTGTCGGGCGTTCTATTGTGCTCGCTGGGCTGGGCATCAAATGTGCGCGCCGCGCATGGCGATCCGCCCGGGCGAGTGGCGCGTCTGAATCATATCCAGGGTGAGGTGAGTTATTCCCCCGCCGGGGAGGACCAGTGGTTCGGGGTGGTGCGCAATCGCCCGCTGGTGCGCGGTGATCGGCTGTGGACTGATCGCGATGCGCGAGCCGAATTGCAAATGGGCAGCGCAGCGGTGCGACTCGGGCCGGACAGCAGCTTCGAAATTCTCGAGCTTGACGATCGCATTGCGCAAGTTCAGCTGACACAAGGCACGATCAACCTGCGCGTGCGCCGCCTGTATCGTGGGCAAAGTTTTGAAGTGGCGACGCCGACCTTGGCCTTCACCATCAATCGCGCCGGACGATATCGTATCGATGTCGACCCCGAGTACGACGAAACCACGATTGTCGTCTGGGAAGGTGCCGGTGAGGCTTACGGTGAAAACTCAAGCTTCCCGCTGAATACCGGCGACACAGTGCGCTTTTATGACGCCGATCTGCGCGACTACGAAATGTACGCACTGCCCCGTCCGGACAGTTTTGATCGTTACTGCCTCGATCGCGACCTGCGTCTCGACCGTTCTGCATCCTTGCGTTACCTGGACGACGACGTTGTGGGTTACGCCGATCTCGACGAGTACGGCAGCTGGCGCCCGGTGCGCAGCTACGGCAATGTGTGGTTTCCCAACCGCGTTGATTCCGATTGGGCGCCCTATCGGGACGGCCATTGGGTGTGGCAGGAGCCGTGGGGCTGGACCTGGGTGGACAGCGCGCCATGGGGATTTGCTCCTTCGCACTACGGACGCTGGGTGTCGGTGTCGAATCGCTGGGGCTGGATTCCCGGCCCACGAAACGTAAGACCGATATATGCGCCTGCTCTTGTCGCATTCGTTGGCGGCAGCAACTGGAGCGTTTCGCTTTCGTTGCGTGGCCGATCGCCGATTGGTTGGTTCCCGCTCGGACCGCGTGAAGTCTATGTGCCTTCCTATCGGGCCAGTCGCGACTACTTCACCCAGGTCAACGTCAACAACACGGTGATCAACAACACGACCATCACCAACATCTATAACAACTATGCCAGCGGCAACACCAATGTTTCACAGGTGAACTATGCCAATCGCTCGGTGGCCGGTGGCATCACCGCGGTACCTGGTGATGTGTTTGCGAATGCTCGATCCGTGCGTCAGGCGGCGATTCGCCTCGACAGCAATGCATTGAGCACCGGTGACACCACGCGTATCGCCCCGATTGCGCCAAATATGCGCAGCGTGTTGGGCGCGGGACGCGCGTCGGGCGCACGTCCTGAGCTGGAATCTTTCAATCGTGAAGTCATCGCGCGCAGTGCACCACCGCCGGAGGCAAATCCATTCTCCATGCGCGAAAAGCAGCTGCAGAGAAATCCCGGACGGGCGCTGGAACCACGTGCTGGCGCGCCGGCGCAGGCCGGAGGCGCAAACGCCCATGAAAACGTACGGGTGATTTCTGCACAACGAAACGCGATGAACGCTCGTGAAGCCGGATCCAGCCGCGATGACGTGGCGCCTGCCGCGCAAGGCGGGCAGCCGCCACAGCTGCTACCACTTGACCGTTCAGCAGAATCGACCGGCGACCGTGGTCGCCGACAAGACGACCGTGGGCGTGGACGCGACGACAGTAACGCTGATGACAATAGCCGCGGCGGCGAGCGTCGCGACGCGCAGCTGCCACCGGGGCGCACGGGGCAGGGCGGACGGCAACAGCAGGCCATTGAGCAACAGGAAGTGATTGACCAACAGCGTGCCGACCGCCAAAACCAGGACGATCAGAGACAGCTGGAGCGTCGCCAACGACAGAACGAGACCTGGCGGCAAGAGCAGCAACAACAGCGAGAGCAGCAAGAGCAGCAAGAGCAGCAACAGCAGCAACAGCAGCAACAGCAACAGCAACAGCAGCAACAGCAGCAACAGCAAGCGGAGCGCGATCAGCGCGCCTCCGCGCAGCGTCAGGCTGATCTTCGGCAGGAGCAGTCGCAGCGTCAGCTCGATGCGCAGCAGGCGCAGCGCGATCGGGATGCGCAGCGCGAACAGCAGAATGCACGCGATCTTCAAGCCGCACAAACGCGTCAGGCCGAGCAACAACGCCTGGCTGAGGCACAGCGCCAAGCCGATGCTCAGCAGTTGCTGATCGTTCAGCAGCAGCAACAGGCGCTGGCGCAGCAACAGGCACAGACGCAGGCGCAACAGCAAGCGTTGGCGCAGCAGCAAGCCCAGGCGCAAGCTCAGCTGCAAGCCGAACAAGACGCAGCACGCAAGCGCGAGGAGCAGGAGCGCGCTGACGCGGAGGCTGTGGAGCCAGAGGTGCGCAACATGCTGCCCAACAAGCAGCGTGGTCGCAAGCCTGATAAAGACAAGGATTAGACCCGATTCAGAGCACGACAAAGACTGGGTTTTGCTCGGTCGGCTACTTGGCAATCATTGATTGAGGCTGTCTCGGGATGTCGCGCACACAGCGCGCCATCCCTTTTTCTTGCGTGGCCGGCGCTGAGCGGAAATTGCCCCCGGCTGGGCGAACGCTTGTCGACTAACAATCTCCCACAGTGTGCGGCAGCGAACCGAACTCCAGACAGTCAACGCGCAAACTGTGTCTCAAGACGGAGTAGGCCGCTCGCCGCCGACTGGCGCAGAATCCATGCTACCCGTCGACAAATCGTTCATTGGTTGTCGTCAAAGGAATCGCTCATGAATATCCAACTGAGTCTCGCCCCGATCATCGCTCTGCTCGCCGGCATCCTGATTCTGGTGCAGCCGCGTCTGCTCAACTACATCGTTGCCGTATACCTCATCATCATCGGCGTGCTGGGCCTGTTCGGCTCCGGCAACATGCGTCTCTAGCGCAGCCGCCTCTCCAGATTTACGCGAGGCACGATGCCGCGCGGCCACGTTGAACCATACGGGCGCAGGCGCGACCCGGTCCACCCCCACCGCTTTAGGAGAATGAAATGTCACTCGGCGCAATCCTGTTAATCGTTGTGATTCTGATGTTGGTCGGCGCGCTGCCCAATTGGGGACACAGCAAGAGTTGGGGCTACGGGCCAAGCGGTGGACTCGGACTGGTATTGGTAATCATCCTCGTGCTGCTGTTGATGGGTCGGATCTAGACCATGTCAAACGCTTCCGGTTGCACTGGATCCCGCGGGCGTACAGCGATCAATCGCTGGGTTCTTGGCGGTGTGACGCTGGCGTTGTTGGCCAGCGCTGGCGTACGCGCTGGGCCTTCGGTGGTCGTTGCCCAAGGCGGTGTTGCGCGTTGGGCTGGCCTGGCTGCTCAAGACTGCGGTTTCATCGGCAAGCGCTACCCAGCGGTCGACGCGGTGTGCTATTTCCCGATCGATATTCACGCCAAGCCCGGCGTCCATGAGATCGCGCTCTACGACCAGGATGGCAAGCAGCATCTGGGCGCGTTGACCGTGGAGCCTGTTGAGTTTCCCGAAGTCGAAATCACACTGCCTGACGACACCTTTGTCAACGTCTCGGAAGCGAACCTCAAGCGCCACCGCGAGGAACGCACGCGAGTGCTGGCCTTGCTTAAAGGCAAATATGGACCGGCGCGCTTTTCCCTGCCACTGGCTCAGCCCGCGAACTCGACGCCGGCCAGCGAGAATGACTTTGGTAGTCGACGAATTTTCAACGGAATCCGCAAGAGCCAGCACACTGGACGTGACGCACCAGTGGCCGCAGGAAGCACGGTCAAGTCGGTCGCCAACGGCACGGTCTTGCTCGCGGAAAACCAGTTCTTCACCGGCAACACCGTATTTGTGGACCATGGCGCTGGACTGATCAGCATGAACTTTCATCTGGCCGAACTATCGGTCGCTACCGGCGATGAAGTAAAGCGCGGACAGGCGCTGGGCAAGGTCGGATCCACCGGCCGCTCCACCGGTCCGCATCTGCATCTGGGCATGCGCTGGATCGGCGCGCGCATTGATCCGTATCTCCTGCTCGACACCCCGACCAAGCTGCCAAGCATCGGCGATACGCCGGTGAAGGCCGAGGCGAAAATTGACGCGGCGCGCGAGAAAGAGCCACAAGAAGTCGACGACAAATGAATCGATTCTGCGATCCAAGGTCCCGCCATTACTCTTGGTCGCAGAATGCCTCCCGGCGCGCGCGCATGCGTGCCGGCGCTGGCATGGGATCAGCACGCGCTACCTGTCTCGAAGATCTTACAGAACAGATTCTCGCTGTGTATAAGCGCTGCAAGAACCTTTGGGTCAAAATGCTTCGGCCGGATGCGGCCATTGCCGTGCGCGATGATCTGCATGGACTTCGCGTGGTCGAATGCGGGATGGCAGGCTCGCTTGCTGTGCAACGCGTGGTAAATGTCGCAGATATTCATGACGCGCGCCGCCATCGGAATAGCATCACCTCGCTTGCCAGCCGGATAACCGCTTCCGTCCCAACGCTGGTGGTGATTGAGCGCGATTTCTGCGCCCATCGCAAGGAAGCGCGACCTGCTGTTACCGAGGATGTTGGCGCCCATCGGCGCGCGTCCGTTCAAGATCTCCCACTGATCGGGCGATAAGCTGCCGCGCTTGAGTCGGGTGTAGTTGAGCACGATGTAGTTTGGAATGCCCATTTTTCCGATATCGCAAATCGGGTGTGCGCATCGCGCCCGCGAAAAATAGGTGTTCGACAAACCGTCATATGCAGCCATACACCTTGCGCGGATCCATTGAGGAGGCAATGAAAGATAGCCTGCTGCACGCAGATTCTACTCACGCAAAAGTACATTGGTCTCCTGATCATCAACGATCAGAACCTTGCCACGCAGAAGGGCTGCTGCCGTGATCACAGAAGTGAGATTCGCTACTGTTTCCTATTGGACTGTGTGGCCGCGATGTCCATGGCGGTGTCCAGCGATTCCATGAACGCATTGATGTTGATCGGCTTGGTGAGATAGCGAAAAAATCCCGCCTCCAGACCCTTCTTGACATCGCCCGGCATCGCGTTGGCGCTGATCGCGAGTACCGGAATGTGCGCCGTCGCCGGATCCTGGGACAGAACCTTGAGCGCCTGAATCCCGTTGATACCGGGAAGATTGATGTCCATCAAGATCACGTCGGGGCATTGGTCGCGTGCAAGCTGGATTCCGGTGAGTCCATCCATTGCGGTCAGCAGGCGCAGCTCGGGACGACGCGCTATGAGCTGTTCGACCAGCCTGAGGTTGGCCGGATTGTCCTCGACGTAGAGCAGGGTGCGCATGGGCTCGTCGGGCCTGATGCTTTCGGCCACAAAGGGCAATGCCTGCGCGCCATCAATGACCAGATGCGCTGCTGCGGCTGAGCTCAGTTCAAACCAGAACAAGCTGCCTGCGCCCACTGTACTGTCGACGCCGATCACGCCACCCATCAGTTCGACCAATCGCTTGCTCATCACCAGGCCGATGCCGGTGCCTTCCTCAGTGCTGTTTTCCTGTCCGAGACGGTTGAAGGGTTGAAATAGCTGCAGTAGGTTCTCCGGCGTTAGCCCAGCGCCGCTGTCGCGGACGCGAATGCGTGTGCGTTCCGGATTGATCGCGACGAAGTCGACGACGACTGTACCGCCGGGCTGGTTGTATTTGATTGCATTGGAAAGGAGATTGATCAGTACCTGCTTTAATCGCGTTCGATCAGCATGGACCGACTTGGGCATATCGAACTGCGGAAAGGTCAGAGTGATGCCACGCTTTTGTGCCTGTGGTTCGATCATCGCCTGGCATTCGAGCATGACCTCGGCCAGTGACACTGATTCCGCTGATAGCGTCAACTTTCCAGACTCGATTACTGCCAGATCCAGGATCTCGTTGATCAGCTCCAGCAGATACCACCCGGCACGAAGAATCTGCTCGATGCTCGACTTCTGCGAGGCGGAAGCGGGCGGTGAGTCGGAGTCCATCAGCTGGGCAAAGCCCAGGATTGCGTTGAGCGGGGAGCGCAATTCATGGCTCATGCTGGATAGGAAATCCGACTTGGCCAAGTTGGCCTTTTCCGCCACGAACTTGGAACTCTCCAGTTCAATGTTCTTCTCTCGAAGCTCAGAATCCAGGCGTTTGCGCTCGGTTACATCGCGCGCCGCGGCAAACACGCCCTGCAACGTTCTGTCCCGGTCGTAAAAAGTAGTGGCGTTGTACGACACGACTGTTTCCTTGCCGTCCCTGGCCAACGCCGTGAGTTCGTAGTTGGTTACCTTTTTTTCGTTCAGTACCAGCTTGATGGCTGCCTCAGCCCGCTCCGGATCAGTGAAATAGTTCTTGAACGGCGCGCCGATCAGTTCGTCTCGCGTGCAGTCAGTGAGTGCTTCCATCTGCTTGTTGACATCGGTGATGATCCCGGATGGATCGGTGGTCATCAGTGCATCGATGTTTGATTCTATGAGCGAGCGCGTATAGAACTGCTGGTCGCGCAGACGCTGGTCGAGCTTCTTCTGCTCAGCTTCAACTTGCTTGCGTGCAGTGTTGTCTGTGCCGATCAGAAGATAGCCGATGACTCCGCCGGGAGCATCGCGTAGCGCAGTCACGGATACCACCGCTGGGAAGCGACTGCCGTCCTTGCGGATGTAGGTCAGCTCGTAGATGTCTTCGATGCCGCGGGATGCCTTGAACACCAGGGCTTCGAAGCCCGGCGCGATCTCGGTAACCAGCTCCAGGCTCAAGGCAGCCGCTCGCTCGATCACTTCTTGCGGGTCGGAGATCTGCGCCGGCGTGACTTTGTTTACTACCTCCGCTGCCGCGTAACCCAGCATGCGCTCGGCGCCGACGTTGAAGATCTGAATCAC